>CAJXVL010000058.1 GCA_913061205.1 uncultured Flavobacteriaceae bacterium
CGAGATTCCTCTACGTCTCGTGGGCTCGGAGATGTGTATAAGAGACAGAATTATATCTTGCTCTGGATCTGCCCAGGTAAATGTTCCTGTAAACCCACTATGGCCAAAACTATCCATTGAAACACAACCACATGTAGGACCAACATCTTCTAATTGGGGTTTATCGAAACCAACTCCTCTCCTTACATCAACATCACAATAATTACAGGTATTAAATAAATCGAGTGTTTCTGGTCTTAAATAAGTAACAGAACCATAACTACCCTTCCAAAGATACATTTGCATAATTTTAGCGATATCATTTGCATTACTAAACAAACCAGCATGTCCACTTACTCCTCCTAAAATAGCTGCTCCTTGGTCATTTACAAAACCTTGAATTTTCTGCATTCTAAAATAGTCATCTTCCTCTGTTGGGGGTATTTTATCTAGAGGAAATTTTTCTAGGGGTAAGTAAGTCGTGTTATTAGCTCCTAAAGTTTTATAAAAATGTTGTTGTACCAAATTTTGCATGGGTTTATTATAGTAATCTTCTAAATATTCTTTAAGAATATAATATGGTAAATCACTGTATTTATACTTTAACTTGGGATATAATTCGCTTTCCATAATTTGAAGATAAATAGAGTCTTTTATATCATTTCGTGCATACAAACCATTGGCCACTTGAATACTAAATTTTCTAGATTTATTCTTCGAATAGTACTTAATATCAGGTTGTTTTAAAGAGTCTAAGGTATTGATATAAAATGGTATCCAAGATTTTATACGTGCATAATGGGACAACATTTGTTGAAGTGTGATATCTTCTTTGTTAGATCCTATATAATCTGGTAATAGTTCTGAAATTTTAGTGTTTAAGTTAATAGTTCCATTATCTACTAATTCCATTATCATTGGTAATGTCGCCAAAATTTTGGTTAAAGAAGCAACATCGTAAACATCATCTTCTGAAACTTTTATTTTCTTAAGTTGAGTGTGATGTCCAAAAGTTTTATGGTAGATAACTTTTCCTTTTCTTGCCACTAAAATTTGAGCGCCTGGCATCATATCTTCTATCAAACCTAAAGTTGCTAATGAATCTATTTTATTTAACTTGATAGAATTAATTCCAACACTTTCTGGAGTTCCATATTGTAATCTATTCTGGTTTCTTGTGAAATTAGTTGTATTTAATGGAAACTTTTCGCCTATAGATACGGGTAAAGAGCCTTTAGCTGTTATAGCTCCAAAAATTAATTGAGCAGAAAGTTCTTGAGAAACTTTACTATTTTGATAGGACATTATAATCCCTTCAATATTCGAAGTTAACTTAAGGTCTATTAATGCATAGGGTCTAGCAAATACATCTAGTATTACTTTGTTATTTCTAGCAATTTCATATAATCTCGTCAATTCAATTTCGGTAAACTTATATTCTTTCCAAGGATTTACATTCGATTTATGAAAACCAATAATCGTAAGATCGTATTCTTTTAATTTTTTATTGTATTCGTCTAAGGTCTTTGCTTTTACCCAATCAACTTTAGTATATTTTTGAAGTTGACTTAAAAAGTATTCACCTGAGTCGTCACCAAAATGAACATAGGCTATTTTGGTGTTGGCTAATTTTTTAACAGGAACAATTAAGCGTTTATTTTTCAGTACCGTCAATGCATTTTTCATAGCCATTTCATAAAGTACATTATCCAATGGAGTATTTAAATCTTCCACTAAATTATTCATATCAACAGGATGATAATTGTTTAATCCAACCTTATATTTTGCGTATAATATCTTTTTAACTGAACGTTCTAAACGAGCTTCATCTATTCGACCGTCATTAAAAGCTTTCATTATAAGTTGCTGTGCTTTTGGAATACTTTCTGAAATTAATAACACATCGTTTCCAGCTAAAAAAGCAGCTAAATCTATTTCTCCAGGTTTTTTAAAATTAGAAGCTCCTTTCATATTTAATGCATCAGTAAAAACCAAACCATTAAATTCCAAATCTTTTTGCAATAAATTAGTCACAATGTTTTTAGATAAAGAAGAAGGAAAATTAGCTCTAAGTTCTAATGAAGGTACGTTTAAATGAGCAATCATTACACTACTTAAACCTGCTTCTATTAATCTCTTATAGGGATATAACTCTATACTGTCTAAACGTTTTTTTGAAAAAGAAATGGTTGGTAAGGTTTTATGCGAATCCTTTTCAGTATCCCCATGTCCAGGAAAATGTTTAGCGTTTGCCAATATTCCAACACTTTGAATTCCGCGCATATACGATAATGCTTTTTCTGTAACATTATCACGATCTTCTCCAAAAGAACGATTTCCAATGATAGGGTTGTTTGGATTTGTATTAATATCTACAACAGGTGAAAAATTAATATGCATACCAATTCTTTTGGTATGCTCACCTATTTGTTTGCCTATTTTATAAATTATTTCATTATTAGTAATGGCACCCAGTGTCATGTTCCAGGGATATGCAAAAGTAGAATCCAAACGCATTGCTAGACCCCATTCTGCATCCATTGCCATAATCAAAGGTGTTTTTGAGATGTTTTGATAATGGTTATTTAACTTTGCTTGGCGTTTTGGGCCTCCTTTAGAAAAAATGATTCCTCCAATATGTTGGTTTTTTATTAATGAATCAATTTTATCATTTTTCGATTTAGGATCACTAGAGAAGACATCTACCATAAATAATTGTCCAACTTTTTCTTTTAGAGTCATCGAATTATAAATACTATCTACCCATTTTTTTTGATTTAATTGATCGTTTTCAACTAAAAGAGGATATATCTGTTGAGAAATTCCAGTAAATGAAAAGAATAGAACTAATAAGATTAAAAATAGTTTTTTCATAAAAGAAAGTTAACAAAAACTATGCTAGAAATCTATTGTGCCAACTATCTTTTGCAGGAACTTCCCAATTTTCAATATAGTCGATTTTTGTATTAACTAAATTATTAAATACCACAGTATTTTTAGACACCGATTTTGCTTTGGCCATTTTTTTAAAATCGATTAATGATTTATGAGCAATAAAATCTCCGTTATAATAAGTAACATTCATTTTATCCATTAAATCAATTCCAAATTCTTTTTCTAAAGATTGAATAAAATTAACAGAAGCATCAATACTACAACCTGAGGCTGATGCATTTTCTTGATTTAATCCTAAAACAATAAAACGATTGTATTTAATTTCATACCCTGCATCCAAATCTTTTCCATGGGCAGTCCATTGGTTTAAAAAATCGATTATTTTCGGTTCTATAATTCCAATTTCTATTTCGCTTAGTTTTCTATTAGATTGATAAATCCATAGCCTAGAATCATCAGGTAAATCTTTAAAATCTTTTATCATTATTATAATTCATCTGCATTAATAATCATTTCTGCTATATCCAATACTTCTACTTCGCCTTCTTTCTTTTTAAACTTCACTCCATCGGTTACCATTGTATTACAAAAAGGACAACCAGTTGCAATTATAGAAGGTGAAGTTTCAATAGCTTCTTCTGTTCTTTCAATATTTATTTCTTTTTCACCGGGTTCAGCATCCTTAAACATTTGTGCACCACCAGCACCACAACATAAACCTTGAGATTTACATCTTCGCATTTCAATAAGTTCTACTTCTAATTTTTTAAGCAAATCTCTAGGCGCTTGATATTCATTATTTGCTCTACCCAAATAGCAAGGATCGTGATACGTAATTCTTTTTCCTTTAAACTTTCCCCCTTCAACTTTTAATCTACCTTCATTAAGAAGGGCTTTTAAAAATTGAGTATGGTGCATTACCTCATAATTCCCACCTAAATTAGGGTACTCATTTTTTAAGGTATTAAAACAATGAGGACAGGTAGTAACAATTTTTTTAATTTCATAACCATCCAAAACTTGAATATTCATCATTGCCTGCATTTGAAATAAAAATTCGTTCCCTGCACGTTTAGCGGGGTCTCCTGAACAACTCTCTTCAGCTCCCAATACAGCAAATTCAATATTTGCTTTATTTAATATTTTTACAAATGCTTTTGTTATTTTTTTTGCTCTATCGTCAAAACTTCCAGCACAGCCCACCCAAAATAGTACTTCAGGTTGTTTCCCTTGAGCTAAAAGCTCAGCCATGGTTGGCACTTTTAATGTATTACTCATTTTTTATATTTTTCTTTGCCAATATTGTGTTCTTCCCAATATAGAAAACCCAATATACCCTCTTAATTTTAATTTATTATCACCTATCAATTCCAAGTAACATTTGTATGATTTTCCATTGTTTGGATCTAATATTGTGCCTTCATTATATTCATCATCATCTTTAATTAAGTTTTTAATAATTACTAAACCAACAATTGGTTTGTTATAATTATCATCGGAACATTGATCACAAACTGAATCTAAAGGGTCTTCAAATAAATGGGTAATCTTTCCAAAATAAATATCGTTGATATTATAAATTTCAACTACAGATAGTTTATCACCAGTTAAATCATCAAATGTTTCCCACTCTCCAATAATTGATTGGGCATTTGATATGAAATAAAACCCTGATAAGAATATAATTATGACGACCTTTATATTAATCATCAAAAACTTTTATGGTCACTTTTTTTTCAACCAAATCAGTAAATTTACCCTTAAATTGAGTTGCTTTTACCAGATGATTATCTACCCAATGATAATTACCTCCTCGTGGTTTTCCCATTAACATAGAATGATAATTAAATCCATTTTTTTCTAGCCAAGTTTCAGTATACTCTCTATGCTCTTCGGTTCGTGATGTGAAAAAACAAATAATATGTCCTTCTTTATACCATTTGTTTAATGTTTCTAAAGCATCTGGATAAACTTTTGCCGTTAACATTCTTTCTGGTTCTTCATTTGGAATATCATCACAAATAGTACCATCAATGTCTATCAGATAATTTTTAATACCATCAGGATGCCTAGGACTAACAAATTCGCCATCTATTACTTTACTTTGTAACTTTATTTTTATAGGTTCTTTTTTCATATTATTCGTTTTTCCAATTCAATCGATCCATTTGATTATAGGGCCAAGGGGCACCGTTATTTTCAATATTGGTCATTGCTATATTAAGTTCATTAGGTGCTGCAGATTGCTCCATAACTAGATATTGACGCATATCCATTATAATAGATAAAGGATCTATGCTTACAGGGCAAGATTCAACACAAGCATTACAAGTAGTACAGGCCCAAAGTTCTTCTTTAGTTATATAGTCTCCTAATAATTGTTTATTATCTGGTATAAATACTCCGTTGGTATCAATGTTTTTTCCTATTTCTTCGAGACGGTCTCTTGTATCCATCATGATTTTTCGAGGAGATAATTTTTTACCAGTTTGACTTGCTGGACAATTACTCGTGCAACGCCCACATTCAGTACAAGTATAAGCATTTAATAATTGTGTTCTACTTAAATCTAACACATCACTAGCTCCAAATTTTGCAGGAACACTAACTCCTTCAGCTGGCGCAGCAAAAGGATCGACAGTTGGATCCATCATTAACTTTACCTCATTTGTTACTGACTCCAAATTTTTAAATTTCCCTTTAGGTGATACACTGCCATAATAAACATTTGGAAATGCCAATAAAATATGCAGATGTTTTGAAAGGTATAAATAGTTTAAAAAGATGAATATTCCAGTAATATGCAACCACCAAGCAGAACGTTCTAAAATTATTAAACTGCTTTGTGAAAGGTTTTCGAAAAGTGGTAATAAAAAACTACTAATTGGAAAACTTCCTGCTTTTGTATAATGTTCAGCTCCTAATATTTGAAGTTGATAATCGGTAGCATTCATTATTAAAAATAATGACATTAAAACCATTTCAAAATACAAAATAATATTGGCATCATTTTTTGGCCAACCTTTCATTTCTGGGGATAAAAAACGTTTTATCCTTTTTATATTTCTACGAATCCAAAAAATAATTACACTAACTAAAACTAAAAAAGCTAACAGTTCAAAAGAAGCAATTAAAATATTATAAAGCGTACCTAAACCAGAGAAAATACGGTGGGTACCAAAAAGACCATCAATAATTATCTCTAACACCTCAATATTAATGATTACAAAACCAACATATACGACAACATGAAGTATTCCCGCTATTGGCCTAACAACCATTTTAGATTGGCCCAATGCAATTCGAAATACGTTAGTCCATCGTTCTTTTTTATGATCTAAATCATTACCCTTATAACCCAATTTAATATTACGGATTATTTTTTTGCTGTTTTTTACAAAAAAGCCCGAACCAACAAGAAGAAGAATTAAAAACAGAATATTGGGTATGTATTGCATTAACTATTTTTTTTCGGTTTCTGTAACTTTATATTCTTTTGCTTTCTTTCCAAAAACAGAAATATGAAGATAACGTTTTGGGTTTTCTTTTAAGTCCCTTAATAATTCTTCCAATTCTTTAGAAGCAGCATCTAAGTTATCGTAGAGTTTTTCATCATTCACAAGTTTACCAATGCTACCTTCTCCTTGTTCAATTTTTTTCATTACTGCATCAAAACTTTCTAAAGTAGATTCCAAATTTGTAGCCATAGCTTTTATATCCACTTGTGCTAACGAATCTGAAAAACTTGCTAAATTGTTTGTAGTAGTTTTAAGATAAGAAAAGGTACTGTCCAGTTTTGACTTGTTTTCAATTAATAATGAGTTTAACCCTGAAGAAACTCCTTCAAAAGATTTCATTGTTTTATTTAGACTTCCAATGGCATCTTTTAAATTGTTTTTAGTGCCATCATTTAAAACTGAGTTAAAATTGTAAAGTAAGGTATCAAGGCCAGAAAGCGTTTTATAAATCTTATCTTCTAATGGTTTTATACTATTAGATAATGACTCTAACATTCCTTTTTCTATTTCACCTTTTAGGGTATCTCCACTTTTAGCAATATTATTTTTATCTATATTTGGTATAATAGCTAATGCATTACCACCTATTACACTAGTACTATAAATACGAACAATACTATTTTTTGAAAAATCAAAATCCTTATTTATTTTAAAAGTTACTAATAAGCTGCCTTTTTTATTTTCAAAATCAATATTTTTAACTTGCCCTATTGCATACCCATTTATGGTTACAGGAGCGGAAACAGCAAGTCCTGCAACATTTTTATAGGAAACAAAAAATGTTCTTTCTTTAGAAAAAAGATCAGATCCTTTAAGGAAACTGTAGCCATAAATTAATAATAATATGGCAAAAATGGCAAGTAATCCTGTTTTAACTTCTTTTGGTATTTTCAATGATTAGGTATTTTTTATTATTAACAAATTTATAAATAAATTGATGAAATAGGATTATTTGTCTACAGAATTTAAAACATCGGTAAGTTTTAATTTTTTTTCTTCTTTGAAGACTACTATATAACAAGAATCATGTCCTTTTTCTTTGGCAAATTTTTTCATTAATTGTATTTTATTATAATCTGATGTTGCTCCGTAATAATATTTATACAATTTACCTTCTTTTTTTCTTGAAACATCTTTTAATCCGTTAAAGTTGTAGGGTTCCAAACTTAATTTAGTGCTCGATGCTGCAAGTTGTACTTTAAAGGTATAGTCTTTAAAGATATGCTCTTCAACAATTTCAATAGTTTCATCAATTTCTTCTTGTTTAATAAATGAATTTTGTGGATTGTCAGTAACAGATGATAAACTCTTTTTATAAGTTATTATTCCTTTAGCAATTTCATTAGCCATTTCTTTTTGACCTTTTAAAGAATTAAGATAAGCTCCTTCTTTTTTGTTAGTCAAGAAACCTGTCTCCACTAAAATACTAGGCATATAACTTTTATAAAGGACCATAAAACCAGCTTGTTTAACGCTTCGATCTTTTCTCTTCAGATTATTAGTGAAATTATTTTGAATTAAAGATGCTAGTAATATACTTTGATCTAAATATTCTTCCTGCATTAAAGTCATTCCTATTAATGATTCAGGAGAGTTTGGGTCAAAACCTTCATAGTTTTCTTGATAATCGTCTTCTAAAAATATCACTTCATTTTCTCGTTTTGCAACTTCAAAATTAGCTTGAGATCGATGTAAACCTAAAACAAATGTGCCAGCTCCATATGCATTATTTGTAAAAGCATCACAATGAATCGAAACAAACAAATCTGCATCTGCTTTGTTCGCAATGGGTGCTCTTTCATGTAGTTTAATGAAGATATCCGTTTTACGAGTATAAATTACTTTAAAATTATCTTGCTTTTCTAAAATTTTCCCAACTTCAAGTACAATGTTTAGAGCAATATCTTTCTCTTTATAACCATTTCCTAAATTACCAGGGTCGTGTCCTCCGTGACCAGCGTCTAAAACTACAATAAATGGCTTCTCTACATTGATTGTAATAATATTAAACGAATATGAAGTAAGAATGACTGCGAATAGTAAAAAAAAATAAAATAATTTGTTTTTCATAAGCATTTACTAATCATTATTTAAGCTTAACGTGTTGATTATAGTAGTATTGTTAAAATATTCCTTTTAAAAAAAATCACATAAAAAATATGCTTATTTTTGATGCTGTATCTTTAAGAATCTAGATATACAATTACTAAGCCAAATTTACAAAAAAAAGGTATCGTAACATTGCAAACTTTTAGGCATTTTTTATTAGCAACATTTCCACTGCTGCTTTTATGCAACACTTTTTCCTATTCTCAAGAAATTCCTGTTAAAAATGAAACTATAATCCCTATAATAGAACTAACAGATACTATTTCTATAAATAAAAAATCAATCCTTCCAGAATTTAATGAAGTTATAACAGATACTGTTAAGTCAGATTCAATAAGGCCTAAAGAAGAAATGCTTACAGGAATCATTGATTATTATGGTGAAGATTATGTCTATATGGACAAATTGGAAAATAAGGTTTATATGTATAACAATGCATACATTACCTATGAAGATATGCGTATTGAAGGTGGCTATATTATTTTAGATTATAATAAAAATGAAATTTATGCTAAAGGCATCGATAGTGCTGGAATTTATTCACAAAAACCCGTATTTACTCAAACACAAAATGAAGTTATTCCAGATTCTATAAGGTTTAATATGGATACAAAAAAAGCCTTAATTTATAATTCTAGATCAGGACAAGATGAAGTAAGGTATAAAGCTGAAGTTGCAAAAAAAGTTAATGATTCCGTTTATTTTCTTAAAAACATAAAGTTTACAACTGCTGTAGATATTGATAATCCTGAATACTATTTTTATACACGAAAGGCTAAAGTTGTTCCAAATAAAAAAATTGTTACTGGATTTACTAACATGTACATAGCCGATGTTCCTCTTCCACTTGGACTTCCTTTTGCATTTTTTCCATTAACTAATGAACAAACATCTGGTTTTATAATACCCAGTTTTGGAGACAATAGAGACCGTGGTTTTTTCTTTCAGAATGGTGGATATTACTTTGCAATAAATGATTATTTAGATTTAACCTTAGTTGGAGATTATTACACTAATGGTAGTTATGCAATAAGAGCAGAGTCTTCATATGCATTGCGTTATAAGTTTAAAGGAAATTTAAGTTTACGTTTTGAAAAACTAATAAATAGTCAACGTGGCTTCGATGATTTTAATGAAAGTTCTGTTTATAATATTAGATGGAACCACAATCAAGATGCAAAAGCAAATCCAAGTTCTAGATTTTCTGCATCTGTTAATCTAGGAAGTAGTCAATATTATAATGAGTCTATAAATCAAACCAATAATGCAAGCGCTTTAATAAATACACTTAGCTCTTCAGTCTCTTATTCAAAAACTTTTGAAACAGTTCCTCAAATTAACTTTTCCATTGCGGGAACTCATTCTCAAAACACCAATACAGACGTTATTAACATGTCTCTACCAAACTTAAACGCTAGTGTCTCTAGAATATTTCCATTTGAACCGAAAATTGGTTCAAAAAAAGGAATTTTAGAAAATATTAATTTACAGTATAACTTAGCTGCTGAAAACAGAATTCAAACAACAGATACTGACTTTTTTACTTCTAAAATGTTTGACAATGCGAAAATTGGAGCAAGACATTCGATACCAATAAGCACAAATTTTAAAATATTTAAAAATTTAAGCTCTTCCTTAAACACAACCTATCAAGAGACATGGGCCTTTAGTACTATTAAAAAATATTATGACCCAGAATACAATGAAGGTGAGGGAGGCGTTATTCAAGACACGATTAAAGGCTTTGATAGTTATCGTACTTATAACTTCTCTACCAGTCTTGGAACTACTTTGTATGGAATGTTTAATTTTGGAAAAGGAAAAAAGATAGAAGCACTGCGTCATGTATTAAGACCCTCTTTAAGCTACAACGTTAACCCTTCCTTTGATCAATTTTATGATTCCTATGTAGATCCTACTGCTAATGAACAAGTGGTAGAATATTCTCGTTTTGAACAATCATTATATGGAGCTCCTGGTAATGTTAGATCAAGTAGTGTTGGAATCTCTATTAGTAATACGATAGAAGCAAAAGTAAGAGATAAGGATACGACAAAAATTAAGCCTAAAAAGTTAATATTATTAAATAACTTAAATTTTAATACTGCTTATAATATTGCTGGCGATTCCTTAAATTGGAATCCATTAACATTTTCAGGAAGTATTCCAATTATAAAAAAATTAGATTTTAACTTTAATGGATCGCTTGACCCTTATGCTTTAAATAACGATAATGTTCGAGTAAATGATTTCAACATCAATAATGGAGGTAGTCTCTTCAGATTAACCCGTGGTAATATTAGTGTTAATTATACGTTTTCAAGTAAAGATTTTCAAGGTGATGAGGAGGATGATTTCGAAACTGAAACTTTTAAAAATGGAGGTCGACCAGATGATTTGTTTGGAGATTCTAGACCAATAAACGAACAGATTGAATCCGACAAGGATACTCCTAAATCAAAGACTGATTATAATTGGTATAATTTTTCAATTCCCTGGGATTTAAGAATGGCATATACAGTTACTTATTCGAATTTTACTAGACAAAATGAAATATCATCTCAATCTATTATGTTTAGTTCAAATATAGAATTTTCCCCAAAATGGAAGGTTGGAGTATCATCGGGTTATGATTTTAAAAATAAGGGCATAACCTTAACTCAATTTAGATTTCAAAGAGATTTAGAAAGTTGGAGGTTAAGTTTTAATTGGACTCCAATTGGCGGTACCCGTACTTCCTGGTATATGTTTATAGGTATTAAATCCTCGATGCTTAGTGATATCAAATATGATAAACGTAGAGAGTCAGATAAAAGGTTGTAATTAAATAAAATCCTGTTTTTACAGATAATTCATATGAAAAAAATTATTTTTACTAAAAATGCTCCTGCTCCAATTGGGGCTTATAATCAAGCAGTATTATCCGGTAATACCTTATATACATCTGGTCAAATAGCTATTAATCCAAAAACAGGAGAATTAATTAATGGCTCAATAAAAGAAGAAACTCAGTTGGTGATGGAAAATTTAAAAGCCGTACTTAAAGAAGCTGGTATGACTTTTGAAAATGTTATAAAGTCAACTATTTTTATAAGTGACATGAATAATTTCACTGAAATTAATAAAGTTTACGCTTTTTATTTTGATGAAGATACAGCACCAGCTAGAGAAACTGTTGAAGTTGCTAGATTGCCAAAATCTGTAAATATAGAAATATCAATGATTGCTTCATTTTAATTATTTGAAGTAGCTGGCTTTTCATCATCATCGGGATTAAGCTTTTCTAATTTAACTTCTAATCCAAATATTTTATTCATTAGTGCTTTAATAGTGTCAAAATCTACTTGATAAGAAATACCCGTACCCTGCTCAAATGTTTGATCTTCACCAATAAATTGTAATTCTGCTTGACGGTTAAAAAAGTTAATTCGCAAGCTTCCGTCTTCATTTACTAACCATTGCACATCAACGTCACCCGCAACTCTTGAATCATTAATTTTTCCAACAGGAATACCAACCTTTCCATTTACTACAATTCGTTCAGTGATTTGAGTAGAAAATCGCACTCCAAATTCATCTTGAGTTTCAATTTCTTGAGTATCTATTCCCATATCGTAATAGGGAGTGATATTAATAATCGCATCATCATCAGTTAAAATTTGAGCAAGAATAGCATTAACTCCATCTGTTACCGTACCAGAAACAGCACTTTGTCCAGCTGTATTGCTTATAAAAGCACCTGTGGTTAATAAAAATAAAGCTTGCTTTTCCCTCTCTTCTGAAGTTTGAAGTCTATATTCTAATTCACTTCTAACAGTAGAACTTACATCAGGGAAACTAATGTCAAATAATAAATCTGGTTGTGTAATGTTATTAGTTAAATCTATAAATACTTCAACTGGGATTTTCCTGTTAATTGTTGGATCATCTAATAATGCGGAAGGGTTTGCTTTGGTTTTATAAATAGCTTTTAAATTTAAATTTGCTTTACTAGCCAAACCATCCCACGTAATGGTACCTCCTCTTTCAACTTCAATTTCTTTTCTTATAATTTTTCCATATCTAAAATCATAAATACCTTCATAGACAATAAAATCACCCCACATATTAAATTTTCCCAGGGTATTTACTGTCTCTTATACACATCTCCGAGCCCACGAGACGTAGAGGAATC
>CAJXVL010000059.1 GCA_913061205.1 uncultured Flavobacteriaceae bacterium
AATTTCCTTAGTAAAGTTAACAACCATTACTTTTTATAAATAAAACGATCCTGGATTTTACAGACATTCTAAAAAAAGTTGCACAGCAGCATTCAGAAGGCTTACCTTTTGCACTTTACTCTTTGCCAAATAGTAAAGACCTTACTATTGTATTACAAAATAATAATGTTTTGTACGATACTAAAAGTTATGCTGAAGAATCTTTTGTCTTTGCTCCATTTGATTATCATGAAAAAGCACTTTGTATTCCTTTGAAAAAAAGTGTTTTTTTTGAAACTGAATTTATTTTGAACACCATTGATAAAAATGATATTAAAATAAATGAGGACTTAGAAACTAAAGAAACTTATTGTAAACAAGTAAAAAAAGCTATAGGTGTTATAAAATCTAGTAAAGCCTCAAAAATTGTTCTTTCTAGAAAAAAAGAGATTGACTTAAAACAATTCGATATCTCTATACTGATAAAAAGATTATTAAATTTATATCCTACTGCTTTCAGATATATATGGTATCATCCCCAAACGGGTTTTTGGTGTGGGGCTTCTCCAGAGATTCTATTACAAACGGAAGGGATTTCTTTTACTACCATGGCACTGGCAGGAACACAAAGAATTAAAACAGATACCGTTCCCTATTGGAATATTAAAGAATTAAATGAACAAAAAATAGTAGTAGATTCAATAACCAATAGCCTGAAAAAGATAACTTCAGTTGTAAGAATATCAGAAACATATAATTATAAAGCTGCGTCTTTAGTTCATCTACGAACTGATATTACAGGAACTCTCAAAGAAGAAAAAAAGACTTTGTCGATGATAGCTTCTGTTTTACATCCAACACCCGCTGTTTGTGGTACTCCTCAAGATTATGCGAAATCTTATATTTTGGATAATGAAAATTATAATAGAGAATTTTATACCGGTTTTTTAGGTCCAATTTATCAAAAAGACTCTTGTTCAAAACTGTTTGTTAATTTGCGTTGTATGAAAATTGATGCAAATATTGCTACATTATTTGTTGGTGGAGGAATTACTATTGATTCAGAACCAGAAAGTGAATGGGAAGAAACCCAACATAAATTACAAACCATGCTGCAAGTAATCTATCCGATGTTATAAATTTTTCTTTTACTATTTGTACTTTTACAGCAATGAAATTTTCCAATAAAAAATTATCTCAAACCATTACTCAATTATGTGTTGCAAAGGGAATACGAAATATTGTTATTTCCCCTGGATCGCGTAATGCGCCATTAACTATTGGATTTACAGAAAATAAAAATTTTAAAAATTATAGTATTGTAGATGAACGGTGTGCTGCTTTTTTTGCTTTAGGTATCGCTCAGCAACTTGACGAACCTGTCGCATTAGTTTGTTCCTCGGGATCTGCATTATTGAATTACTATCCCGCTATTTCAGAATCTTTTTATAGTGATATTCCATTAGTTATTTTGTCGGCTGATCGTCCTTCAGAATTAATTAATATAGGAGATGGACAAACGATTCAACAAGAAAATGTATTTCAAAATCATATTTTAGAAAGTGCTAATTGTATTGAAGGGGATGCATATAACTTATTTAACGAAGCAATAATTAATTCAGCTTTAAATACTGCAATTAGTAAGAAAGGCCCTGTTCATATAAATTTACCTTTCTCTGAACCTTTATATAAAACGACAGAAAATTTAACCATTACTGCTAAAAGTACTCCGATTCTAGTAGCTGCAAAAAAAGTTAATGAAGATTTAAATCCATTTGTAAAAAAGTGGAACGGCGCTAAAAAAAAATTAATTTTAGTCGGCGTATTAAAACCAAATAGTATTGAAAAAAAATATTTAGATATTCTTGCTAAAGACGAAAGCATTATTGTGCTAACTGAAACTACTTCAAACCTCCATGACAAAAATTTTTTCCCTGCAATAGACCAATTAATAGCTTCCTTCGATAAAAATGAATTGATTAATTTTGAACCAGAAATTCTTTTAACGTTTGGGGGTATGGTTATTTCAAAAAAAATAAAAGCACTTTTAAGAGATTATTCTCCAAAAGAACATTGGCATATAGATCCTAAAAAGGCTAATGATACTTTTTTTTATTTAACACATCATTTTAAAACCACAGTCAATTTATTCCTTAACGAGTTTCTTCCAAAGATTGTACCTGTTAAAAGCAATTATCAATCTAATTACTTATATGTAAAAGAATATAGATTAAAAAGACACAAAGAATATCTAAGTATTATTCCATATTCAGATTTAAAAATATTTTCAGCTATTGTAAATATTATGCCAAAAAATATGCAATTGCAATTGAGTAATAGTTCAACAATACGATATGCTCAATTTTTCAATTTTGATAAGCGTATTGATGTTTTTTGTAACAGAGGCACAAGTGGTATAGATGGTAGTACTTCAACAGCAATAGGAGCAGCAGTAGTCTCAAAGAAAGAAACGTTGTGTATTACAGGAGATTTAAGTTTTTTATATGATAGTAATGCATTGTGGAATAATTACATGCCATCTAATTTTAAAATTATAGTTATTAATAATGGAGGTGGGGGAATATTTAGAATATTACCCGGTGAGAAAAATACCGACAATTTTGACACTTATTTTGAAACAAAGCATCAATTTACTGCTTTTCATTTATGTGAAATGTATAATTTAGAATATACAATGATCCATTGTGAAAGTGAATTAAATCGGAATTTGAAGTCGTTTTTTAGTTCTTCAGATACTCCGAAATTATTAGAAATTTTCACTCCTTCAGAAATTAATGACCAAGTATTATTAGAATATTTTAATTTTTTAAAATAATTTTATTTACCCACTAAAAGGACTGCCTGCATTTATGATAATGCGAATGTATTTTTAACAAAATTTAAATACTAATCGACTGAGTGTTTTTTTATAAATTAATAATCAAATATCTAACTTTAAATTATTAAGATTTATCTTTGCAACATGTTTGAAATAGGAAAATACATCACATTAACAATTTTACGGGAAACAGATCCTGGATTGTACTTGGGAAAAGATACTGAATCTGAAGAAGTAGTCTTACTACCGCATAAATACAAACCAGAAACGTTCGAGATTGGTGATGAAATTCGTGTTTTTATTTATTTAGATTATGATGAGCGTCCTATTGCTACAACTTTAGAGCCTTTTTTAAATTTAAATGGATTTGGATACTTGCGTTGTGCAGATGTTACAAAACATGGAGCATTTATGGAATGGGGTTTAGAAAAACATTTGTTTGTTTCTTTTAAAGAGCAAGCACGTCCAATGAAAATTGACAACTGGTATATCGTATATTTATATTTAGATGAACAAACCAATAGATTAGCAGGTTCTAGTAAAACAAATCAGTTCTTGCAAAATGATAATTTAACAATAAAAGCCTATGATGAAGTGAATGTTTTAATAACACATTTAACTGAAAAAGGTGCCAATGTAATTATTAATGGACTTCATAAAGGGCTGATATATTTAGAAGATATATTTGAAGATATTCGCACAGGAGATCGACTAAAAGCATTTGTAAAAAATATACGTGACGATCATAAAGTTGATGTTGTATTACAAAAACAAGGTTATAGAAGTATAGAACCTAATGCACAGTTTATATTAGACGAATTAAAAGCATCTGGAGGTTTTATTCCACTACACGACAAATCTTCTCCAGAAACTATTAAAGAAATTTTGGGCTTGAGTAAGAAAAGCTTTAAAAAGGCAATAGGAAGCTTATATAAGGATAAGCAAATAACCATTAAAGATGACGGAATAGAATTAATTTAATTTTTTTATTCAAATATATTCATGAATTGTTATGTCAGCACTAGCATGTTAAATTAGTTTTTTTTGCTTTATATTTACTATTCTGTTCATTCCTTTATGAATTTATGAAATAATGAATTTTACCGATAAAACTTTATGGATTACTGGCGCTTCTTCAGGAATTGGAAAAGCTGTTGCTTTAGAATTATCAACTAAAAACTGTCATTTAATTCTTTCTGGAAGAAAAGAACAGGAATTAAATGATGTAGCTTCTAGTTGTAAAAAAAATGGAAGTACTGCTTGGGTTGTCCCCTTTGATTTAGCGGATGAAAAATCTATTAATCAAGCTGCAATATTAGTATTAGAAAAAGTAACTAAAATTGATGGTTTGTATCATTTTGGTGGTATTAGTCAGCGATCCTTTGCAAATGAAACACCATTGTCTGTAGATAGAAAAATATTTGAAGTTAATTTTTTCGGTACCATAGGGCTTACTAAAAAAGTATTGCCATTAATGATAAAAAATGGGGGTGGTCAAATAGGTGTAACCACAAGTATAGTTGGAAAATTTGGTTTCCCCTATCGTTCTTCTTATTCTGCAACTAAACAAGCTTTGCATGGTTTTTTTGAAAGTTTAAGATCAGAAAATGTAAGTCATGGCATAAAAATATCAATGATTATTCCAGGACGCGTAAAAACGAATATATCTGTTAATGCATTAGATAAAGAAGGGAATGCTTATAATGCAATGGATCAAGGTCAAAATAAAGGAAAATCTGTAACGAAAACTGCAAAAATAATTGTTAGTAAATTGCAAATTGAGAAAAAAGAAATATTAGTTGGAGGAAGTGAATTAATTATGGTGCATGTTCGTAGGTTTTTTCCAAGATTATACTATTATTTGTCATCTAGAGTTAAACCTCTATAGATATATGAAATTAAAAGAGGTATGAAAATTAACGGAATTCAACAATTAGGTGTAGGAGTAGAGGATATTCATGAAGCTTGGGATTGGTATCGAAAGTATTTTTCTATGGACATTTTAATGTTTGATGAAGAAGCTGTTGCAGAATTGATGTTAGCTCATACCGAAGGGCAACCCAGAAAAAGACATGCAATTTTAGCATTGAACCTTGAAGGTGGAGGCGGTTTTGAAATTTGGAAGCATACTGGTAAAAAACCAAGCCCCATTTCTTTTGAAATACAGCTTGGCGATTTAGGAATAAATATTGGAGTTTTAAAATCTCAAAATGTCACTGTTGCTTACGATACGTATAAAGCAGCTGGACTTAATTTACTTGGAGAAATTTCTGAAGATCCCAATGGTAGTAAACATTTTTTTTTAAAAGATATTTATAATAATATTTGGGAAATTAAAGAACACTCAGAAGTTTTTAAAAAGGAAAAAGCGTTAAATGGAGGTGTTTTTGGAACTATAATAGGGGTTAAAAATATTGATGAAAGTTTAAAAGTATATCGAGATATTTTAGGATATGATGAAGTTGTGTATGATAAAACAGGACTTTTTAAGGATTATAATGGAATCCCTGGAGGCGATAATGAGTTTAGAAGGGTTTTACTAAGACATTCAGATATTAAAGATGGAGCATTTAGCACCCTTTTTGGGAAATCTGAAATAGAATTGGTACAAGTTTTAAATAGAGCGCAAAAAGATATATATAAGGACCGAATTTGGGGAGATCCAGGATTTATCCATTTATGTTTTGATATTAATAATATGGATGCTTTAAGAGAAAAAACGAAAGCAATTGGCTTTCCTTTTACGGTAGATAGTGCAAAAGCTATGGATACATTTGATATGGGAGATGCTGGAGGGAATTTTGCTTATATTCAGGCCCCAGAAGGAACATTAATTGAATTTGTTGAAACTCATAAGATTCCTCTTATCAAAAAAATTGGTTGGAATATAGATTTTAGAAAACGAGGCAATCACCCGCTTCCAAATTGGATATTAAATTTATTTAAATATAAGAGAGTGAAATAAAATATTTGATAAATTATTTAGTTGGAATAACGTTTAATTAATAGGTTTGATAATGCACTATTTAAATCTTTAAATTTAAAATTAAATCCGTTATTGCTTAACTTTTCAACTGCTATTTGATTCCCATTAGTTAGTGTTTCTGTAAGTTCTCCAAAAATAAGTCTTAACATAAAAGTAGGTACTTTAATAGCTATTACCTTCTTTTGTAGTACTTCAGCAATTTTTGTGTTAAATTCTAAATAGGTGTTATTAATCGGAGCAACTGCATTATAAGGACCAATATAGTTTTTATTAGTAATTGAATTCATAAAGACTGCTATTAGATCATCTATATGAATCCAAGAAAACACTTGTTTGCCATCACCAAATATTGGTAATATCCCAAATTTTATAGGAAGTTTTATTTTTTCAAAAGCACCTTTATGTTTAGTTAAAACAATTCCCGTTCTAACAATAATGGTGCGGATATCTAATTCATTAAACCGCAAGGCTTCCGTTTCCCAATCAAGACAGATTTTAGCTAGAAAATCAGATCCAGATACATTGTCCTCTTTGAAAATTTTAGACGATTTTTTTGTGCCGTAATACCCTATTGCAGAAGAATTAATAAAAAAATCAAGTATTATTTTGTTTTTTTTTATAGTTTCAAAAAGTAATCTTGTTGAAAGGATTCGACTATTATATAGAATTTCTTTTCTTTTCTCTGTCCACCTACCTTCTGCAATATTAGCACCTGTTAAATTGATAATTCCAGAAACTCCTTTAAAAGCGGCAAGATCTATGTATTCTTCATCATTATTCCATAAAAAAGTTTGTGAATCTTTACTTTTTCTTCTACTAAGTATATTTACTGAATACCCTTTTTCAATTAATTTATTCTTTAAAAAAGAGCCAATTAATCCCGTTCCGCCAACTAATAAAATTTTCAACAATTAATTATTTTTTTAATATTCATAACACCTTTCTATTTGCAAATTGTAGTTTTATTTCAAAATTATCGATTTAAATATTATTTGATGGTTTTAGAAGTTTTTATCATTCCATAATACAGTATGTATCCGTAACAAATCATGGTTAATATAAAGGCTGTTTTAAATCCAAACCCGTCTATTAAACTACCAAAAGCAAAAGGTATAATAGCTCCGCCTACAATTGCCATACAAAGCAATCCTGAAGCTTGTGCTTTTAAATCTCCCAAACCTTCTAGCGTTAGGGTGAAAATGGTTGGAAACATTATTGAATTAAATAAACCTACTGCTAAGATAGACCACATAGAAAGTAAACCTACTGTATTAATTGAAATTGCAATTAAAGCAATAGCGAGTAAAGCAAAAATACTGAGTACCCTGCCTGGGGACATTATTTTTGTTAAATAAGCTCCAATAAAACGTCCAATCATAGCACCACCCCAATAAAAGATTATAAAAATTCCCAATAAAGATTTTGGATCAGAATTAGAAAATGTTTTATTAAAAGTGCTGGCTATTGTATTTGCAATATTCATCATAGTTTGATTTTCAGCAATGATTACTGCAAGATTCATATCATCAAAATAGTTCACCAAAAAACTACCTATAGCAACTTCCGCTCCTACATACACAAATATACCAAGAGCGCCTAACATCATCATTTTGTTTTTTAATAAGGCTAAATAACCCCCTTTAGGGCTTTCCTCCATTACTTTAGGTAACTTTATAAAGGAAAAGGTTAGTGCTAATATTCCTATAAAAGCAGCAATAAATAAAAATGGTGTTTGAACTGTTGCGGCTTCAGCTGCATAATAACTTGCTTTATCTGTGTTGTTCAATAGGCTGATCTCTTCAGATGTTTTTACAGAATCGCTTAATAAGAATAAAGCCCCAACAACGGGTGCAATGGTTGTTCCTAATGAATTAAAAGCTTGCGATAGGTTTAATCGACTAGAGGCTCCATCTTCAGAACCTAATAAAGCAACATAGGGATTTGCTGCTACTTGCAATACAGTAATTCCAGCCGCTAATGTAAAATAACCAACTAAAAATACATTAAAGTTTCTATATTCAGCTGCAGGGTAAAAAAGTAAACATCCAATAGCCATAATTACCAATCCTAAAACAATCCCTTTTTTATATCCAATCTTGGTGAGGATGGATCCAGCAGGCAGAGAAATTACAAAAAAGGCAGTAAAAAATGCAAATTGAACCAATACTGTTTTGGCATAGGACATTTCAAAAACTTCTTTTAATCTAGGTACCAAACTATCTACTAGAACTGTAATAAACCCCCATAAAAAAAATAGAATGGTTACCGATATAAAGGAAGATTTATATGATTTTACTTCTTTCATCTAAAGTGCTAATTTAGCAGTTATAGTTTCTGGAATCCCATCTTTGTGCAATGTAATACTTATTGTTTTTAGACGTATATAAGCTTCGCTAAAATATACATATCCATTAAATTTTGTCCTTTTTTCATCAGTTCCCCAACTGTTTTTTACTTTATAATATTTATTTCCGTTTTGATCTTTAACACTACCGGTAATGTGCATTAAGTGATCGTCTGTTGTTTTAAAATTTTCAAACTCTTGTTGACGGTATTCTTGAGTAACATCCATCTCCGGATAAATACTGTGTAGTGCTTTTAAGTTATTTAATTTATTAGCGGGTATAACTGCAACTCCGTCCTTAGCTGAAAAAGTTTTTTCACTAACATCACAGTCAATTTCAGCAGTATATCCATTCGCTAATGCATGATCAATAATTTCAACTAAGTCATTTATGGGTACATTATAAAAACTACCATTACTAAAGTTGTCTGGAATATTTAAAATAAAGTCCGTATAAAAAGGTGCCTGTGTAAATGAAGTAATATTTATATAATCGTTTGCATTAATTTTTACCATTTCAGCATATTGCAAGGGAGTATATTTTTTTCCTTCATAGTTAAACTCTGTAATATTTTTACCTAAATAAACATCTAAAACTGCAGTGAATGCATCTCGCCACTTTGGATCTAAACTTTTGCCAGGGTTTTTAATATAAGTATCTAACATAGCTGTTAAAACCGAAACCATTTCTGCATGGTTATGTTGTTCTTTATTTTCTTGCAAGCCACTGTAGACTTCTATGGGAACTAAACCATGCTCACGTATACTATTAAAAACATCATGTGCTAAACCTCCTTCGCTAAATTGGGCTTTACCCTGTCTTGAAACATAAATATTCGCTTTTGTTGGATAAGTATTTCTAACATTATACATTTCAGAAATATCAATGGTTTTTCCAGTTAATCGCATTATTTCAGATTCTATAAATGAAGAAGTAGAAAAACTCCAACAGGTTCCGGTATTTCCTTGACTTATAACTGGAGTCGCGTTTAAATCAATAACATCGATAAATTTATAAGTTTCTTGAGCGTTAATGGTTAGAGTGCTCAATGCAATTCCAAAACAGATTAATAGCTTTTTCATATTCTTTTTTTAATTTATATTCTGATTATTTATTAATTTGAAATAAAGTTAAAGGTCCATCATTATTCGTAACCACAAGTACTTTATTATTATTTACCTCTATTATTTTTGAATCCTTGGAGTCTCCATGTATTATGACACCAGTTTTAGAATTATTGAGTACTTCAAATTTACCATCATAATATTTTAATACGGTTCCGATAGAAGCGTCATACCTTGTAGTTTCTACTTCAGTTGGGTAAAGATTACCAATGGCAATTATTTCTGGAGATAGATCCTGATCTATATCAGCAATTGTGAAATTCATAACTGGTGAAAATTGAGTTTCTCTTGGTAATTGTATTTTTTTAAACGTTCCGTTTCCATTATTAATTAAACAGATGCTGCTAAGGTTTTTAACTTCATAATGCAATGCATTAGCAAGCTTATCTTTACCCATAATATCTTCTAAATTTGCTTCTGCAAAAGATATAAAGTTTTCAAATTTTTCTGCAATAAAAGGCATTTGTTCCGACGAGCATTCTCTTCCTCTCATGGGGACTAAATCTCCATGATAATCTTTAGAAAAGATAATGTCGTAAGTGCCATTATCATCAAAATCGTCACAAAATACGTGTAAAGGTTTTTCAATAGTTGCTTTAAATTTTGAGTTAAGGCCTAAATTTCCAAATAAATAATCATCATCTCCATCTTGGTCAATATCAACAGCTTCTACACTGAACCAAATTCCTTCGGTATCTTCCAAAGAATTAATGGTTGCTAATTCGAAATTCCCATCTTTATTTTCATAAAATTTAATTGGACTCCATTCAGCAGTAATAATTAAATCGCTGTCACCATCGTTGTCATAATCTGAAAATACAGCATCAGTTATTAATCCTGCTTCTAATAGTTGAGGAGCTAACTCTTTAGTTTGATCTGTAAAAATACCTTTATCATTAATGAGTAATTGAGATTTTGGTGTGTATGGGTATTTGTCAGGGATTACTCTTCCACCAACGAATAAATCTAAATCACCGTCATTATCAAAATCGTTTGCTATCACTTTTTGATTACTTGTATTATTTTTTGGTAAGCTATTAGAATTAGAGAAATCACCTTTACCATTATTATCGTATAACCTATCTTGATATTTAGCATTATTTTCATCAAAGGCAGCACTGCCACTAGTTACATATAAATCATGATCACCATCTCCGTCATAATCAAAAAATAACACTCCTAAATCTTCAAAACCTTTATCAGTATTCCAAATAGTATTTTCATCTTTTTTAAAGCTCCCTTCCTTTGTTTGGAAATAAAGTTCTCCTGGTTGTCCAGCTGCTCCACCCACAAAAAAATCTGTTAATCCATCATTATTGACATCTGCTTTGTCAATAAATGGTCCGTTTTGTGATTGAGAATAGGGTAGAAGGACTTGTTTTTTAAAGTCATTTATCTTATCTTCTTTATGTATAAAGGAGATACCAAATTCATTAGGCGATTTTTTTTCTGTAAGTATTTTTGAAGCAATCAAAGGTTCAATTATTGATTTTTGAGTTTTATTATATGAAATCCCATATTGCTTGTTTACTTCTAAGTTTTCTAGAATAGAAACTTTCCCATCAGGCCATTCAACTATCATCTTTGGTATTTTCTGAACGGCTCCTAGCCCTAAAACTATTTTATATCCCGTGGAAGAAAGGTAACCTTTTGCCGGATAATGTTCATGATAAATAGTTTTATCTTTAAATGGTAAGGAAATTTTAGTTCCTATTCCAAATGGATTGTTATCAGGTCCTTGTAAATTGATAACGATGGAATTTCCGATAGATTTCTCTTCACTTTTATTTTCAAAAATGGCAGCAGGAGCATCCATATTGTTCAAAACTAAATCTAAATCTCCATCTCCATCTAAATCCGCATAAGCAGCACCATTAGAATTGAAATCTGTATTGTCTATCCAATTCTCTGAAACATTTTTAAAATGTTCTGTTCCTTCATTTTTAAATATTTGATTGGGTGTTATTACAGAGGTTACAACTTCTAAATACTCATCTAGAGATAATTGTCTATTTATTTTTTTTTCTATAGCAAATACTTTTTCTTTAATATCATTATCATTTAAATTTTCTTTAATTCCATTGGTGATAAATAAATCTTTATTTCCGTCTAAATCAATATCAAAGAACAAGGGAGCCCAACTCCAATCTGTCTTATCAATTCCTGCAAATTGACCAATATCACTAAAAGTAGAATCTCCATTATTTATCTGTAAAGTATTTAACATATATTGATGATGAAATCCAACTTTAACTAGTGCATTAAATTTTTCTGAATCCATTGAAGCCATAAAAACTTTAGACTTAATATGATCACTTGGAGTCATGTCTGTGACATAAATATCTAATTTCCCATCATTGTTTATGTCGGTAACCTCGTTGCCCATGCTAAAATATGAAATGTGTTTTAGGTTCGGCTCTGTTTTATTAGTAAAGGTTTTATTGCCATTGTTCATATATAATAAATCTGGTTGGGCATAATCTGAACAGATATAAAGATCAGGAAAACCATCCTTATTAAAATCTCCAACCCCAATACTATTCTTATAACCAAAATTTGATAGATTAACCGCTTTTGTTTTTTCTATAAATTTACCATCGACATTTTCATAAAAATTATCTGTCATAAGAATACCTTTCTTAATTTCATCAGCTAACTTATTTAAGTTTTTAGCTTTTCCATTTCTTTTTTCAGTGGGTGGATGATTGGCCAAATACAAATCTAAATCACCATCCAAATCATAATCAAAAAAAGCAGATTGTACACTATACGCAGTACTATTTAAACCATATTTTTCAGCTTCTTCATTAAAAGTTCCATCTCCATTATTTATAAACAATCTATTTTTTAAATATTTTACTTCATTGTAAGGGCCAGCTTTACAAACATAGATGTCTAAAAATCCATCAGCATTGATATCTACCATATTGACTCCAAAAGACCAACCATAGTTTTCTTTAGCTATACCAGACTCTTCAGTCACATCCTTAAACGTAAAGTTACCCGTATTAAAATAAATTTTATCTTTAGGTTGGTTCCCAGCAAAATAAATATCGGGCAATCCGTCATTATTTAAATCACCTACTGCCACGCCACCTCCATTATAAATTTGTGGATAAGATTTATGATTTTTAAATTTTGTTTCTTTAATGGTATTTGAAAAATTAATCCCTGTATTTTTATTGCTAACTAATTGTAAAAATGTTTCTTCAGTGTTTTCTGAATTTATTTTTGAGATTAATGTTCTATTTAAATCACTTATTTCTAATTCTGTTTTTATGCTACTGTTAGCAGCTATTTCTTTTTTTTTAGATTCAGAATTACATGCAAATAGAAGTATAGCTGTCTCTTATACACATCTGACGCTGCCGACGACTCCTTAC
>CAJXVL010000060.1 GCA_913061205.1 uncultured Flavobacteriaceae bacterium
AAAATAAAGAAAAAAAGTGTTCAACCCTAAGAAGAAAATTAGGAATAAAAAAAACCGACCTAAAAATAGATCGGTTTTTTTTATTATATGTAAAAATTTACTTATCCTAAAGTAACTCTTTCAAAAGAAACAACTTCGTTTCCTTTAGAAGTTACGTAATTCGCAACACTTTGTTTTTCGTCTTTAATAAAGTTTTGATCTAATAAACATTTCTCTTGGTCAAGTGTCGTGTTATCAGAAATAAAACGTTCTAATTTACCAGGAAGAATTCTGTCCCAGATTTGTTCTGGTTTACCTTCAGCTTTTAACTCTTCTTGCAAACTAGTTTTAGCAGCTTCTAATATTTCATCAGTTAATTGAGCTCTAGAAATATATTCAGGTACATTAATTAGGTGTTTTCCTAAACGTCCTCTTTCTATATTGTCTTTTTCGATTACAGCAATTCTAGCCTCTGTTTCCGAAGCAACAAATGCAGGATCAAAATCTTTGTAAGATAAAGTAGTAGCTCCCATAGAAGCAACTTGCATTGCAATATCCTTAGCAACTACATCAGCACTATTTTCACCAGAAGTCAATCCAACTAAAGCAGCAATTTTATAACCGTGAATATAAGCACCTACAAAAGGAGCACTCAATTTTTTAAAGTCATTAATTTGAACTTTTTCTCCAATAACTCCAGTTTGCTCAATCATTTTTTCTGCAACAGTCATACCACCAAAATCTGCATTTAAGAAAGATTCTTGATCGTTACAGTTAATTGCTAATTCAGCTAAGCTTTTTGCCAAGGCTACAAAATCATCGTTTTTACCAACAAAATCAGTTTCACATCCTAATACAATTAAAACACCTTCCGTTTTAGCGTCGTTTACTACTGCTATTGCAGCACCTTCACTAGATGCTCTGTCAGCTCTTTTTTCTGCAACCTTTTGTCCTTTTTTACGTAAGATAGATACGGCTTCATCGAAGTTACCGTCAGCTTCTACTAAAGCTTTTTTACAATCCATCATACCAGCACCGGTTGCATCTCTTAATTTTTTTACGTCTGCGGCTGTTATATTTGCCATTTTATTGAAATTTTAGTTATTTATTATATTAAAAAAAGTCGTTTAAGTTATTTCTGAAAAGAATAAAACCAAAACGACTTTCGCAAAATTATTCTTTTTTTTATTCTTCTTCTGATGAAGGGTCAGTTTTAACCTCTACAGCAGCAGTCTTAACTTCTTTAGCAGTCTTTACTTCTTTAGTAGTCTTAACCTCCACAGCAGCTACTCTTTTACGAGCAGTTTTTTTCTCAACTACAGGTTTTGCTATTGTTTCTGGTGTTTCTGGTGTTTCTGATTTTGTCGATGTTGCTTCATTTTTAGCTTTTTCGTCAGCCCCTTTGCGGTTACTTAGACCTTCGATAACAGCATTAGAAACGCTTGTCATAATTTTATCTATTGATTTTGAAGCATCATCGTTAGATGGGATCACATAATCAATTACGTTAGGATCACAATTGGTATCTACCATTGCGAAAATTGGAATTTTTAATTTCAATGCTTCAGCAACTGCAATATGTTCACGAGTTGTATCTACAACAAATAAAGCTCCTGGAAGACGTGTCATATCAGAAATAGAACCTAAATTTTTCTCTAATTTAGCACGAGAACGATCTACCGCTAAACGCTCTTTTTTAGATAATGAATTAAATGTTCCATCTTCTTTAGAACGATCGATTAAAGCCATTTTTTTAACAGCTTTTCTAATTGTTACGAAATTGGTAAGCATTCCACCTGGCCATCTTTCAGTAATGTAAGGCATGTTTGCTTTTCCTGCTTTTTCAGCAACAATATCTTTAGCTTGTTTTTTGGTAGCTACGAAAAGAATTTTTCTTCCGCTAGCTGCAATTTTTGTAAGAGCTTCGTTAGCTTCTGCTAGTTTTGCAGTAGTTTTGTAAAGATTGATAATGTGGATTCCATTACGCTCCATATAGATATACGGTGCCATGTTAGGATTCCATTTTCTGGTTAGGTGACCAAAGTGTACACCTGCGTCAAGTAACTCTTTTACTTGTTCGTTGTTGTTTGCCATTTTTGTAATAGTTTACGTTCTTGTGTTATTATAGATAGCAACCTCTTCTAATGAAAGGTTTAGATGCTAAACTAACTCTCCGGCTCTCGGAGTAACAGCGGTATTAAAATTGTTTGTCAAATATAATTTGACGAATATATAAGAACTTATAACTTGAATTGGGCATCCTAAGACACCCAACCAAGTAGTGTATTTTCTAACGTTTAGAGAATTGGAATTTTTTACGGGCTTTTTTCTGACCGAATTTTTTACGTTCTACCATTCTTGGATCTCTAGTTAATAAACCTTCTGGTTTTAAAACTAAACGATGCTCTGGGTTTAACTCGCACATTGCACGAGAGATTGCTAAACGAATCGCTTCTGCTTGTCCTGTTGTACCACCCCCATGAACATTTACAGTAATGTCAAAGCTTTTAATGTTATCTGTTAACGTTAAAGGCTGCATTACTTTATATTGTAAAGTTCCTGTCGTAAAGTAATTTTCAAACTCACGCTTGTTAATTGTAATATTACCTTTTCCTTTGGCAATATAAACACGTGCAACAGCGTTTTTTCTTCTACCTATTTTGTGAATTACTTCCATTACTTTTTATCGTTAAGGTTAATGGTTTTTGGTTTTTGTGCTTCTTGTCCGTGATCTGCTCCTGAATATACTTTTAGATTTCTGAATAAAGCAGCACCTAATTTATTTTTCGGTAGCATACCTTTTACAGCTTTTTCTACAAGTCTTGCAGGATCTTTTCCAAACAATTCTTGAGCAGTAAGGCTACGTTGTCCACCAGGATAACCTGTGTGTCTAATGTAAGACTTGTCTTCCCATTTGTTTCCGCTTAAAGTAATTTTTGCGGAGTTAATAATAATTACGTTATCACCGCAATCTACATGAGGGGTGAAATTAGGTTTGTGTTTGCCACGAAGTAATATTGCAACTTCACTAGCAAGACGACCCAATGCTTGCCCGTCCGCATCTACTAATAACCACTCTTTATTTACAGTGTTTTTGTTAGCAGATACTGTTTTGTAACTTAATGTATCCATTTAGTTCTTTGTCTAATTGTTAATAAATCATTGTTTTTTCCCTTTAAAAAGGGCTGCAAATGTAATACTATTTAATTGAATAACAAATGGTCATGTTTTAATTTTTTACAGATGAATTTTTCATACTAGTTTTAATTAAAAATAGGACTTGTTGTAATTTCTCGAAATTGAAGTCCCTTAAGAAACAAGCTATCGTTTTCTGTTTTAGAATTATACTTGTTTAGATTTTTTTTGATGTAATTAACTATACATACCTTTAGTGCTTATTTTAATGCTAAATTTACTGATAATTCCTAACAACAATATATGTCATTTATCAACCCTTTTGAACCTGGTTTTTATAAAGAAAAATCTATTTTAAATGTAAAAGATATAATTGAATGGAAAAGAAAAAACAACCTTTATAATTTCGATACACTTCCCAAAGTAGCTGTTATTTCAATGGTCAGCCAATTGTCTTTGCCCAAAAGATTAATAAATAAAAAACTAAAAGGACTAAGCGGAAAACATTATATTTTAAATAGAAAAGTCCTTTTTAGCTACGAATTTGGAATTGGATCTCCTGCTATTATTGCATTATTAGAAGAATTAACAGCTTTGGGTGTGACAAAATTTTTATATATCGGTTATGCAGGAAGACTTAATACTACAATTAATGAAGCAGCTTGTTTTATAGTTAACAAAGCTTTTTCTCTCTGTGGAACTTCTTTTTTTTATAATAATGAATCCTTTATTTCATACTCTAATAGTTTGAGTGATAAAGTAAAAAGTGAATTAAACTTATTTGAAAAAATTATACTATCAACCGATGCTCCATATAGAGAAACCCTAAGTGTTTTAGAATTCTACAAAAGAAAAAAAGCAACTCTTATAGATATGGAAACTGCATCTATTTTAGCTTTTTTTAAACAAAATAATGCAGAAGTTGCTTGTGTCTTAATCGCTTCAGATTTAATAGAATCTTCTTGGACACCTCCTAAAAATATTAAATTATTACGCAAAAGAGCTAAAAATATTGTTAATCAATTTATAGCAATTTTGTAATGAAAAAGCCTGTTATTAGTATTGTTATTCCATTTTATAATGAAGAAAAGTTCCTTAAAAGAGCGATAAATTCTGTTGTAAATCAAACCTATTCATCCATTCAGATTATATTGGTCGATGACGGTTCTACAGATAAATCTACTCTTTACGCCAAAGAATTTTGCGAAAATCATCCAAATTCTAAATTAATTATCATTCCAAATTCGGGGCCAGGAAATGCTAGAAATATCGGAATTCAAAATGTATCTGGGACCTATATTGCTTTTTTAGATGCAGATGATTATTTTCATAATAATGCAATAGAAATATTTTATAAAAATATTATTAGCAACAATGCAGATCTGAGTATTGGTCAATATGTAATGCTTGATAAAAATGAAAATATATTGAAAAAATCCAATTGGAATAACAATAAAACTTTCGATAATGAAACGGCTATTTCATTGGTTGCTTCTGAAAAACTAATACCTACTTCTTGGGCTAAGCTTTTCAAATCTAAGATTGCTAAAAAATGTAGTTTTCCAAATCTATCTTGGAAAGAAGACGATGTTTTTTTTTTAGCGTATTTATTAAATAGTAAAACGGTTTCGGTTTTAAACAAAACGCTTCTTACAGTTAATTGTAGGCCAGATTCTCTTACACGGCAAATCATTTCAGAAAAAATGATCAATGCCATTAGTAAATCATACAATAAGCAAATTGAAATTCTAAAACCTTTAAAAAATAAATTTATCAATCAATCCTTAATTGGAAGTGAGATTAACACCTCTTTAAATCTGTTGATTCTCTTAAAAATAGATTGGAAAAATATTGAAAATCAAAAAAAGATATGGATTTATTTTTGTGATAATATTCTTGTTTTAGCTAAAAAAACTAAAAAATACAATCTTAATTTTAAAAAAAGAATACTGTTACATTTTTTAGTTTCCATAACCATATTAGGATGGAGATATTCTTTTTGTATGATTAGTATTTTTAAAAGACATCAAATAAATCAATTAGAAAAAGTAAAATCCTAATGAAATTTAAAAATTATAGAACACGATTTTTAATCAACTTTTTTTGGCTGTTTTCGCTTAATAATTTAGGGTATTTATTTTCTATTATTACCTTGCCTATATTAATTTCAAAATTTGGTTATCAGGATATGGGTCTGGTCTTTACCGCGCAGGCTATTATTTTTGGAATGGTTGCCATTGCTAATTATAGTCTTATTTTTTATATCCCAACACAATCTAAGGCTATAAGTGTCAACGAAAATATCTTTAAAGAAACATGGAGTTTAAGTACCAACGTTAGAGCTTATATTTCTGTTCTATTAACCTTAGTTTCTCTTTTGTTTGTAGCTATTTACTTTAAAAATTATTTCAATTTATGGTTGTTAAGTTTGCCGATTGTTATTTTTAAAATTGTGAATCCAACACTTTTTTTTAACGCCTTAGAAAAAAACAAATATGTTCTTTTAATAGGGTTTTTAAGTAAGTTATTATTCTTGTTATTTGTAATAGTGATTTCGAATAAAGATTATATTAATTTTTGCTTGGGACTATCTGAATTGTTAGTGGTATTGTTTTTTTTAAAACAAAGTAAAAAACCATTTTTTGATTTTCAATTATTGTCATTAAAAAAAGTTATGCTCTTTTTAAAAGAGACGTTTAATTTATTTTTAGTTAATTTTTTTTCACTATTAAAGCCCGCAATCATATTGCCTTTAACAAGCTATTTATTTGGACCAAGTTATGCAACCATTTATACTTTAGCAGATAAAATAATTAATATGATAAGAGGCGTTTCTGGTGCCATGTTTACCAGTTTCTTCCCTATTTATAATAAAGAAAGGTTTGATTTAACTATTTTTAGAAAGAAAACAAAGGCTCTTATTTTATGTTGTTTATTATTAGTGGTGACACTCATTTATATAGGAAGCCCTTATTTAATATTTGTATTAAATAATTTTCAAGAAAATAATATAGCAGTAAATATTTTAAGAATTCTGAGCTTATCAATACCAATGTTTTTTATAATTATCCCACTTTTCAGTTACTTATTAGAGTTGAAAAAGTGGAATATTATTTTAAATTTTGCCATTTTACAATTGGTAGTACTATTTCTTTTCTATTTAATTTTTCATAATAATATATATCAAATTGCCATTGGTTTTGTGATATCAGAATATGTTTTATTAGCTGGATATATAATTTATATAGTGAAATTAAAAAAGTCTTAATTTTATTTTAATGAAGCTGTTAAAATATAATAATCACCATATCCTCGAAAAAAAGGAATTTTATTAGAAATAGTATCGAAAAGACTTAAAGTATTAAATAATACCGGATATTTTTCTGGAAAGTCTACATGATTACCTGTGGGAGCTAAAAAACAAATATTCTCAACTTTAAAGTTTTTAAACTCTTTTCGCAATAGATTTGTTATCCTTGAAGCACTATGATAAAAAGTGTGTACTTGCTCTCCTTCGATATTTGCCAAAACTCCGTCTTTTTTTAATCTTCTAAAAGCTGTATTGTTTCCTTTAAAAATTTTTAAAAACTCCCATATACATATTTTTGGCATGAGTACCAATGTTATTTTTCCATTGGGAGACAGCAATTGCTTGAATAAACCAAAAACCTCTTGTAACTCTTCTTCAGAGCTGCAATTTAGACCGCCAAAGTTTGAGAAAATATGATTGTATTTTTGAGGATTAAGCTTATTGAGCTCATTAAAGGATAATCTTTGGCAGGATAGGTTTTTTTTTAAGGATTCTGATTTAATTTTAGTGGTAACAACATCGATCATTCCTGGGGCAATATCTGTTGCATGAATATTGTATCCTTTTTTTGCAAAATAAACTGCGTCTATTCCACTGCCACAATTTATTTCTAAAATTTTAGCAGCAGGTTTTAATTCTTTATATAAATGTTTTCGCACCCGTTTTCGCATCCAATTAATTAGGCTGGAAGTTTTATCAAGTTGTTCGTAATGACTTGAAATTTTAGAAAAACCCTTTTCGATATTTTGTTTGCTCTTATTCATTTTTATTGAAATTTTCCATCTTGTCTAATGCAAATTTATCCAGTATAGCACCAGGAGTATAATAAAAATACAAAAGCATGGATCGTAATTTAGTTATAGAAACTAATGAAGGCCTTTTAATGATGTGTTTAAAATTAGTAATGGCCTGACTTTTTCTGTATTCCTTATGCACATATCGATGCAATTTTTTATAATAATTGGAATTAAAAGTCCCTTGAAACATCATCGCTAAATCATCGGAATCCCTCCAATTAGATTTTAGATTTAGATCGTCTTTAACCATCTCATAAAACTTGGTTCCAGGTAATGGGTAGGATACTGAAACACCAATATCATCGGGTTGTAATTCCTTAATCATAGCAATCGTTTTTGCAATATCCTCTTTTGTTTCTCCCAAATATCCAAACTGAATAAAGAAAGCGACTTTCACATTCTTTACTTTTAATAAACGTGTTGCTTCATAGATTTGGGAAAGTTGAGTTCCTTTATCCATGGCGTCTAAAATCTTTTGGGAGCCACTTTCTGCTCCCACCCAAACTTCTCTTAAACCACTTTCCGCTAAAGCATCAATGCTGTCTTCCTTTAATAATAAATCGACACGACTTTGTATCACATAGGTTATTTTTAAATCCGCTTTTTTTAATGCTGTGTTAAAATTTTGAACCCATTGTGGTTTTAAACCAAAAATATCATCACACATCCAAAAGTTTGTGACATCATAATTTTCTTTTAAGTAGGAGATAAGTTTCGTGATGTATTCTGGAGAATGAGAGTTATAACGAACTCCATAAATAGGTTTTGCGCACCAATTGCATTTATAAGGACATCCTCTAGTTGTTGCAATGTTTAATGAAATTTTTTTTCCTCTTTTCGCCCACACTTTTTTATAGGCATCTACATCTACTAAGTCCCAAGCAGGCATTGGAAGTTCATCTAAATTTTTTAAAGCCTCTCTTTTTGGATTGGTAACAAACTCTTCATTATTTTTAAAAACGATTCCCTTTAAATCGCTTGTTGGTTCTTTATTTTTTATTTTGGTAAGCAATTCTTTTAAAGTGAGTTCTCCTTCCCCTAAGATAATATAATCGGCACCAGCATCTAAATATTTTTTATAATGATCGGTGCTGTCTGAACTGTTTACAATCACGATACAATTGTGGTTTTTTCCTATAGCAATCATTTCAAATGCTGCCTCTCGCATATTGGTCAAACACATTTTTGTGAGGTAGTTAAAACCATCATCATAAATGACCAAAAAGGAAGGTTTTGTTTTTTGAATTTCTTTTTCAATATCAAAAGGATTATTTCTCAGATTGGTATCAAAAAGAGAAACAGAAAAATCATTTTCGCGCATTAAAGAAGCGGCATATATAGTGCCAAGAGGTGGATATGGAGTTTTATTTTCCCATTGTTTTTTGTCTAATGGATAATAATAAGAATGGGAGAAAAGAATATCAAGCATGTTCTTTTGTTAAATGAATGTTATGTTTTTCTTTTAACTCATCATATTTATCATTAAGGCGTTCAATTACTTTACGCTGAAAGTTTAAAGGATGATGTTTAGAAACATTTTTAGTAGATTTTAAAGCGACTTTAAAATGCTTTTCTTCCAATTTATTAAATTTTACTTTCCATTTCTTGTAGGTAATTTTAAGAAAAAACGAATCTAGCCAATCACCAATTTTGGTATTTAGAATAGTTTCTATAAGCTTTGTGAGTAGTGGTTTTTTCACCTGATTTAATGTTGACAAATGCTCAGAAATTATTTTATTGGGTAAATAGTTTTCTACCCATTTATTTTGTTCGTAAAAATCATAAAAACTCTTGCTTCCAAACATCGGAAGCATGGTAGTTAATTCAGTAGCAGTAAATCTGTTTTTTTCTTCAATTTCTAAAGAATTCGAACTTATAAAATAATTGACACAAAAATATTTCTTAGAATTAAATAAGAATATCTTTTTATAAAGAATTAATAAAGTTCTTGCAATCCATAATCGTTTAGGACTTGTAATGATAAAGAAATCGATATCTCCATCATCATCAAAATAACCTTTGGATAAAGATCCTGATATTCCAACCCCTTCTACATAAGGAAATTTTGAAATGAAACGGGAAACTTTTGTGGCTTTTTGATGAATATCCTTTGCCATTTGGTTCCCTGATAACCTTCTATTAATTAACGTTTCATCATTTTCTGTCAAATAAAATTTATCGATTTTATAAATCACTTTATTATTGACTAAATGTGTTAATTCCGCTTTAATTTGATCTATAGAATTTGCTTCAGAAAAAGAATAAATTTCCTCTTCCGTTAATGGGTATTTAAATAGAGAAAAATATAATATAGGTTTTAATAGCGTCAATTCTTTTTTTTTAAAAATACCAAATTTTAATTTATTATACAGTTGTTTTCTTAATATTAACAAGGAGTTATTTGTCTTTATCTTTTTAAGATAAAAAAGCGGATCGTTATAGTATTTTTTGAGGGTAACTTTTAATTTAAAAAATCAGTTTAAAATTCTCGATTTGATATTAATTTTAATGTGCTTCTAGCCAATTTTCTCCTAGTCCTAAATCAACATCTAAGGAAACAGAAAGTTTAAATGCATTTTCCATTTCATATTTAATTAAAGGTTTTAATATTTCTAATTCTGGTTGATAGATATCGAAAACTAATTCATCATGAACTTGTAATAACATCTTACTTTTATAATTGCCTTCTTCCAGCTTATTATAAATATTAATCATGGCTTTTTTTATAATATCGGCTGCACTACCTTGGATTGGAGCATTAATAGCATTTCGTTCTGCAGCTCCACGTACAATTGCATTGGATGCATTGATTGCATTTAAATACCTTCTTCTTCCTAATACGGTCTGAACGTATCCATTTTCACGAGCAAAATGGATTTGTTCGTTCATAAATTTTTTAAGTTTAGGATAAGTTTCATAATAGGTCTCAATTAATTCTTTTGCTTCAGAACGGGAAAGATCTGTTTGATTGCTTAAGCCAAAAGCAGAAACACCATATATAATTCCGAAATTAACTGTTTTTGCATTGCTACGTTGTTCTTTGGTTACTTCTTCCAAGGGAACATCAAAAACCTTGGCAGCAGTGGAGGCGTGAATATCTTCACCGTTCTTAAAAGCTTCAATCATGTTGGTTTCTTCACTTAAAGCCGCAATAATACGTAATTCTATTTGTGAATAATCCGCTGCTAATAGGACGTAGTCTTTATTTCTTGGTATAAAAGCCTTTCTAACTTGACGACCACGCTCGGTACGAATTGGGATATTTTGTAAATTAGGATTGTTGCTACTTAGTCTTCCTGTTGCCGCAACGGTTTGCATATAATCGGTGTGCACTCGTCCCGTTAAAGTTTCTACTTGAAGCGGTAAGGCATCAACATATGTGCTTTTTAGTTTTGCAAGACCTCTATATGTTAATATATTTCTTATTATTTCATGGTCTTTAGCTAAATAGGAAAGGACATCTTCTGCAGTTGAATATTGACCCGTTTTGGTTTTTTTAGGTTTATTAACCAATTTCATTTTTTCAAAAAGAACAATGCCTAATTGTTTTGGTGAAGCAATATTAAATTCTTCATCTGCAGCTTCATAAATTTCGGAAACTAATTCCTTGATATCTTTATCTAAATCGGAAGCCAATCCATTTAAAAATGGCACATCTAAATTGATGCCTTCTAATTCCATAGCTGCTAAAACACGTACTAACGGAATTTCAATTTCATTAAATAATTTTTGAACGTTAGCATCCCCTAATTCTTTTTCAAAATGCTCTTTTAATTGAAGCGTGATATCTGCATCTTCAACAGCATATTCCGTTTGTTTATCAATGGGAACCTCCCGCATGGAAAGTTGATTTTTCCCTTTTTTTCCAATAAGTTCCGTAATTGGAACTGGTGTGTAGTTGAGGTAAGTCTCAGAAAGCACATTCATATTATGTCTCATATCAGGATTGATCAAATAATGAGCTAACATGGTATCAAATAATTTTCCTTTTACGGAAACCTTATATTTTGCGAGTACTTTGATATCGTATTTTAAATTCTGACCTATTTTCTGTATGGATTCATTTTCAAAGAAAGGTCTAAGAAGTTCGATTAAATCTTGAGCTTCATTTTTATCTTCTGGAAAAGGCAGATAAAATCCTTTACCCACTTCCCAAGAAAATGCAATTCCAACCAACTCAGCCGTAATTGGATTTAGTCCAGTAGTTTCCGTGTCAAAACATACCGAAGTTTGTTTCAATAGGTTTTGAAGAAATAACTTGGTTCCCATACCGGCTTGAACTGTTTGATAAAAATGCTCGGTATTTGTAATGCTTTTCCGAGTGCTCTGAGGAGTACTTTCTGAGGGTTCTCCATCGCCACCAAAAAGTGAAAATTGCCCTTGTCCCGCAGTACTAGGTTCACTTTTTGTGATAAGTTTTTCTGTTGTTTCATCAACCATTTTACTAGAAGTAGTCCCTATATTGGTAAACGTTTTAGTAAAATTATCTATCAATCGTTTAAATTCTAATTCTTGAAAAAGAGCAGTAACCGTTTCCATATTGGGTTGGGACATTTTAAAATCTTCTTCGTGAAATTCTACAGGAACATCCAGCATGATCGTTGCTAATTTTTTAGAGAGAATACCTAAATCTTTAGCATCTTCTACTTTCTCTTTCATTTTCCCTTTTAATTCGTGGGTATTGGCCAATAAACCTTCCATACTTCCATAAGCAGCAATAAACTTTTTAGCAGTTTTATCACCAACACCGGGTAATCCTGGGATGTTATCACTTGCATCACCCATCATTCCTAAATAATCAATCACTTGTTCCGGTCGATCTACTTCAAACTTTTTTTGTATTTCTGGAATTCCCCAAGTTTCATATCCTCCTCCAAACATTGGACGGTACATAAAAATATTTTCTGAAACCAATTGGGCAAAATCCTTATCTGGAGTAACCATAAAGGTTTGATAACCTTCTTTTTCAGCTTTTTTTGACAGCGTTCCAATAACATCATCCGCTTCAAAACCTTCTTTAACCATTATAGGGATGTGCATGGCTTTTAAAATATCATAGATATATGGTATCGCAATTTTTATTGCATCTGGTGTTGCATCTCGATTGGCTTTGTATTCTGGGAAGGCTTCCTTTCTGTCTTTACTTCCGCCTTTATCAAAACAAACTGCTAAATGGTCGGGACGTTCACGTTTTATGACATCTAAAAGAGAATTCATAAAGCCCATAATAGCTGAAGTATCCAATCCTTTGGAATTGATTCTTGGGTTTTTAATAAAGGCATAATAACCTCTAAATATTAAAGCATAAGCATCAACAAGAAATAGGCGTTTTTTATCGGACATAG
>CAJXVL010000061.1 GCA_913061205.1 uncultured Flavobacteriaceae bacterium
CTCGTGGGCTCGGAGATGTGTATAAGAGACAGGAATTAAAACGGATCAAATGTAAGAAAAATATAGCTTTAAGCAAATAGCTTTCTGTTAAGCTTTACTTAAGAATTAGCTATTTTATTGGTTTTATTTTTCTTTAACTTGTATATTCGCAAAAATCTAAAAAAACATTATGAAGAAATTAAGTATCTTATCAGTCATTGCAATTATTTTCAGCATTCAATTAAATGCACAATCAAAAGTAGGAACTGTTGATGTTGAGTATATCATATCTAATATGCCAGAACTAGAACAAGTAAGAACTGATGTAACATCCTATAATGATGGCTTAGAAAGCCAATCTAAATTAAAAATAAACACATTCCAGACATTGGTAGATTCATATCAACAAAACGAAAGCACTTATACTGAAGCCATTAAAAAAGAAAAACAAAGTGAAATAATTGCTCTAGAAAATGATATTAAACAATTTCAGCAAAATTCTAATAAGTTAATTCAACTAAAACAAGATGAATTAATTCAGCCTCTTTATCAAATAATTGGTGATGCTTTAAATGCAGTTTCTAAAGAAGAGAAATTTACACAAGTATTTACGATCAATAACAATATCGTATACTTAGATCCTAAAATGGATCTTACCGTTAAAGTGATGAAAAAAATGGGATTACCGATTCCTAAAGAATAATAGTATCTTTATTTATCTCGAATAATTAGGAGCCTCCTTTGTAATGGTTACATTATGTGGGTGGCTTTCTTTTATTCCAGAAGCTGTAATTTTTACAAATTTAGCAGATTCCTTTAACACTTCAATATCCTTTGCTCCACAATAACCCATTCCGGCTCTGAGCCCTCCAATAAACTGAGTCATACTTTCTAAAAGCTCTCCTTTATAAGGAACTCTACCAACAATACCTTCAGGAACAAGCTTCGTAAGATCATCCTCAACATCTTGGAAATAACGATCTTTAGAACCTTGTTTCATTGCTTCCACTGAACCCATTCCCCGATATGATTTAAATTTTCTTCCTTCGTAGATAATGGTTTCACCTGGCGATTCTTTAGTACCCGCTAATAATGAACCTAACATAACACAATCTGCTCCTGCAGCAATTGCCTTAACAATATCACCCGTATAACGAACACCTCCATCTGCTATAACAGGAACTCCAGTTCCTTTTAGGGCTGCAGCTACTTCTAATACTGCAGAAAATTGAGGAAAACCAACTCCAGCAATAATACGTGTAGTACAAATGGACCCTGGACCAATACCAACTTTAACTGCATCTGCTCCTGCATCTACTAAATATTTTGCAGCCTCAGCAGTTGCAATATTTCCAACCACAACATCCAAATCGGGAAATTGTTTTTTAATTTTTTTCAATACAACGACCACTCCTTTTGTATGACCATGAGCGGTGTCGATGATTACTGCATCTACTTGAGCATTTACTAATGCTTGTGTTCGTTCAACTGCATCTGCAGTAACGCCAATTGCTGCAGCAACTCTTAACCTTCCAAAACTATCTTTATTTGCAATTGGTTTTTGAGTAACTTTTGTAATATCTCTAAAGGTTATTAAACCTAATAAAGTATTATCTTTACTAACAACAGGAAGTTTTTCAATTTTGTTTTTTTGTAATATGATTTCTGCTTCTGCTAAGGAAGTTCCTTTACTTACAGTCACTAAATTTTCAGAAGTCATAACCTCTGTCAATGGCTTCTTATAGTTTTTTTCAAAACGCAAATCCCTATTAGTTACAATCCCTATTAATTTTTTTTGTTCGTCAATAATTGGAATTCCTCCAATACCATATTCACGCATTGTACTTTGAGCATCTCCAATTGTCGCAGTTTCAGGAAGTGTAACTGGATCGATAATCATACCACTCTCCGATCTTTTTACTTTTCTTACCTCAGCAGCTTGCTCTTTAATACTCATGTTTTTATGAAGTACTCCTATCCCACCTTCACGAGCCATTGCCATTGCCATCGCACTTTCCGTAACGGTATCCATGGCAGCTGATAATACAGGTACATTTAAGCTAATATTTCGAGTAAACTTTGTACTTATTGATACTTCGCGAGGTAAAACTTCCGAATAAGCTGGAACTAACAATACATCATCGTATGTTAATCCTTCTCCTAAAATCTTGTTATTGTGTGCGGTCATTGCAATTAAAATTATTTTCAGTTTGAAGAAATGGTCACTAATTAATTGCATGCAAATCTACTAAAAATAGTTGACTATTTCCTTTTTTTTAACAATTGTAATAAAATAGAAAAAGATGCTATTAAAATACACCTGTTGTTATAATAACAAAAACTGCAACAATACATTTCACGAAAAGACTTCCTTCACAAATAAAATAAATTTCAACAAAAATTTATGTGATTTATAAATAGGGTTCTAAATTAAAAAATATTTTATTTTTTAATTTAGATATCAGCTACTTATAAGAGACCTTTAATTCATCTTGGTATTGAATTCTAGCCAAATTTGCCCATTGAATGAGTTTTTCTTGATCTTCTTTTGAAAGCTTACCGTGTATCCAAGCATAAGATTCTAGTGGCATTTCACCTTCTTCTACTTCTTCAATAAGTTCTTCTAATTTATGGTCTTTCTTTTTTGTAGAATACGTTTCCCAGGCAGACATATTAAAATCTCCTTTAGCTTCTTTAACATGATCTGCTAACCAATAAGATATCGGTGCAATCTCAGCATACCATGGATATTTTGTTGAATCTGAATGGCAATCAAAACAGTTTTGTTTTAAAACCATAAACACCTCTTCAGATGGCTTAGTATCGTTTTTAAATGCTGTAATTCCTTCTGTTCCTCCTTTATTTTTTTCAGGCCGTACAAACTGCATTACAACGAAAACAAGCAATAATAATAATCCTATAAATTTTAATGTTTTATTCATAATTAATCGTTTAATGATTTTAAATATAATATAACTGCTTTTCGAATATCAAAAGGTATTTCACCTTTTAAAGGTTTATAAACAGATGTGATTCCTTTATTTTCTGGTGTTAAAAAAGGAATGTCGTATCCTTTTAATAAAAAATCACTTAAGGCAACTTTATAAGTTTTATTTAAGTCGATCGCTTCTCCAGCTATTAACCATTCCTCTTGTGCTCCTTCAGTTATGTTAAAACGTTGTAAATAAGCTCCTGTTCCTCGCTTAGATTTACCATAATCCAATACTTCTTTCAATAACATTCCTTTTATAGCTACTTTTAAAATTCCACCCCCAAAAGGTAAAGTTCTAAAAATATCTACACTAGATAGGCGATTAGGCAGCATATCATCAATTCTAATGGAACCTCCGTTTACCAATGCAGCATCTACCCCATAACTATAGGACCAAGCCATCGCTTCTGTAATTACACCTCCCAAATTAGTTTGCACTGCTCTATTTGCATTGTCATTACCATCTAAGGGTTCATTTGTAATAAAAATAACTTCATTGGGATCTTTTATTATTTCTTTTATTTTTGAATTTAAAATACCTAGCCATTTATTAACTATCGTTGCTACTTCTGGTTTTGAAGCTATCTTTCTATTAATAAAAAATAATTCTGAATCTATTACTAGGTCTTTAGTTTTAATATTATAAACCAGCGTGTGTATGTAAATGGTTTTAGCATTTGCATCTGCTTTTGTTATTTTTGATTTTCCAACAGAAACAGACATGGAATTATGATCGTGACCTCCTATTATTAGGGGTATTTCTGGAATTATTTTTAATAATTCTATATCTTGTTCAATTTCTAAATGGGTTAAACCAAAAACTAGATCTACTTTGTCTTTTAATTCGCTGTAGGCTCTTTCAGATTCAGAATACATATCTCCATAATAGACAAAGTCTTTTGAATTCGATGGCAAAGTCACTCCTAAAAAACCAATTTTCATTTCTTTTCCATTCGCGCCTTTTATATTTATAGTATAAGTATCTGCAACAGAAGTGGTATCATCCTCTTTTTGAACTTTAAAAAAAGAAGTATTATCATCACTGACATGACGAGTATTGGAAGACATCCAAGGGAAAGTTGATTCGTTTAATCTTTTTTGTAATTCATCTTCTTTTATATCGAATTCGTGATTTCCAAAAGTTACCAAATCAAAATTCATGGCATTCATAACTTCAATCATTTGTTTACCACTAATACGTTCATCATCAATTTTAATGGTTCCTAATAAAGAGGGGTTTAAAAAATCACCTGCCATCAACAAAAAGGTATTTGGAGTTTCTTTTTTTATTGAATCACTGACGTGAGCAACTCTTGCCATACCTCCAAATTCTCCTCCGCCTAAAGGGGCAATTTCATAAACATCGTTCACCTGAATAAACTTAAATGTAATCTCATTATCTGCTTTATTTTCTTTACAACTAAAAAAAGTTATCAATAAAAGAAGCAATAAAAAAATTTGGTTTTTCATTCGTTTATATATTAATTAATGATATTTATCAAATATTTTAGAAGCTTCCTTATAGGCAGTTTCAAAAGAGATTGAATTGACATTTGTATTCACTTTTTCTGCAGCAAAATAGCTCAATATTTTTTCGGTAGGCATATTACCAGTTAAATCATCTTTTGCCATAGGGCAACCTCCAAACCCTTGAATAGCTCCATCAAATCTTCTGCAGCCAGCTAGATATGCAGCTGAAACTTTTTCTTTCCATTTTGTAGTGGTGGTATGTAAATGAGCACCAAACTCAATGCTAGGATATTTTGTTATTAATTCTGAAAATAAATAAGTAATAATCTCTGGGGTCGAAGAACCTACAGTATCACTTAATGAAAGAATCTTAACTCCCATATTGGATAACTTTTCTGTCCATTCTCCAACAATATCAATACTCCAAGGATCTCCATAAGGATTTCCAAATCCCATAGAAAGATAGGCCACTACTTTTTTATTTTTTGAATCTGCAAGGTTTAAAATTTCTTTTAACGTTTCAATAGACTGAGCAATTGTTTTATGAGTATTTCTCATCTGAAAGTTTTCAGAAATAGAAAAAGGATACCCTAAATAATCTATTTGATCATACATTACAGCATCTTTTGCTCCTCTTATATTGGCAACAATTGCCAATAATTGGCTTTCTGTACTGGATAAATCTAAAAGTGAAAGCAACTCTGAGGTATCTTTCATTTGAGGTATTGCTTTAGGAGACACAAAACTACCAAAATCAATCGTATCAAATCCACAGTTTAATAATGATTGAATGAATTGTGCTTTTTCTTTAGTAGGAATCCAATCTCGAACTCCTTGCATTGCATCTCTTGGGCACTCTATAATTTTTACATTTTGCATTACTCAAAGATAAGAATTCCTTTGATGTATTTTTTAAATATATAAAAAATTAAGGAATCAAAATAAATACTGCAATAGCAATAAAAACAATTACTTGAATCCATTTTAATAAAATAGAAATATTTTTATTTTCATTTAATGCCGCAGATATATATCCTGCCAAAATTGCTAAACTACTAAATACGACAAATGAAATAGTCATAAATACAATACCTAAAACAAAAAACTGATAAATGGTGTTATGAAATTCATCCCACAAAAACCCAGGAAAAAAAGCAAGAAAAAATATTAAGACTTTTGGATTCATTAAATTCATAATCACACCTTGCTTAAAGAGTTGCAAATATGTTTTTTTTGAAACTTTATTTTTTAAATCGACATGTGCGTTACTTCTATAAACTTTATAAGCTAAGAATAATAAATAGCAAGCACCTATTAGTTTTAATCCATAAAAAAATATTCCTGAAGCAACTATAATTGCAGAAACTCCAAAGGCTAATAAAGTAGTATGAACGATACAACCACTTATCAAACCAATAGCAGTAGCAATGCCACTTTTAGTGCCATTTACCAAAGATTGTGTTATGACATAAAGGTTATCCGGACCTGGGCTTAATGCTAAAAATAAAGTGGCAATAGAAAATGAAATCAAACTTTCTATCATCCCTTTAATATGGCTTTATTTATTCTTTTTACAAGTCCTGGTCCTTCATAAATAAAACCCGTGTAAAGTTGAACTAAACGAGCTCCAGCATTCAACTTATCCATTGCATCTTTTTCTGAATGAATCCCTCCAACTCCTATAATTGGAAATGAACCATTGCTGTTTATATGCAAATAACGAATGACTTCTGTCGATTTATCAGTAATTGGCTTTCCACTTAAACCACCCATTTCTTTTTTATTTTCTGAAATTAACTTATCCCTCGCAATGGATGTATTTGAAGCAATTACCCCATCTATAGAAGTGATTTTAACCAATTCAATGATTTCATCTAATTGGCTATCATTTAAATCGGGTGCTATTTTTAATAGTATCGGCTTTTGTTTTTCAAAAGTTTTGTTTGCTTTTTGAACGGCTGTAATTAATTCTTCCAGATAATCTTTGTCATTTAACTTTGCATGACTAGATACATTTGGACAGCTCACATTTAACACAAAATAATCAACATAAGAATGTAACTCATTAAAGCATATTAAGTAATCTTCCGTATATTTTTCATGAAGTGTATCGGTATTTTTACCAATATTACCACCAATAATTATATTGGTATTGGATTTTAATTTTTCAACAGCAGCTTTTACACCGTTATTATTAAATCCCATTCTATTAATAATACCTTGGTCATCTTTTAATCTAAATAATCTTTTTTTCTCATTACCAATTTGTCTTTTTGGAGTAATAGTTCCTATTTCAATAAAACCAAAACCAAAGTTTGATAATTCTTTATATAAATCAGCATTTTTATCAAAACCAGCGGCAAGTCCCACTGGATTAGCAAATTTTATCCCAAATAATTCTCTTTCTAATTTTTTATTTTTAATTTGAAAAAGGCTTCTAAATAAACCTCCAAATCCAATGTTATTGAAAATCCTAATCATAAAAAAAGAAAAGTAATGTACTTTTTCTGGATCAAAAAGAAATAAGATAGGTCTGATTAATAATTTATACATAGAATAAATATGAAGTACAAAAATAGTATTTTTGTGCTATAGATTTTAAGAAAATAAGCAATGATTGAAAAACAACACCTAATTGACCGTTTTGTAAGCTATGTTACAGTAGATACTGAAAGTGATCCAACTAGCGAAAACACTCCAAGCACTAAGAAACAATGGGATTTGGCAAATGCTTTGGTAACGGAACTAAAAGATATAGGAATGCAAGATGTTTCTATAGATGAGAATTCCTATATCATGGCTACTTTACCTAGTAATTCGGATAAGGAACTACCAATTATTGGTTTTATATCTCACTTTGACACCTCTCCAGATTTTACTGGAGCTAATGTAAAGCCACAAATTATAGAAAATTATGATGGAAGTGATATTGTTTTGAATAAAGAACAGGACATCATATTATCTCCTTCTTATTTTGAAGACTTATTGCTCTATAAAGGACAAACAATAATAACTACAGACGGAACAACTCTTTTAGGTGCAGATGATAAAGCAGGAATAACAGAAATTATCTCTGCTATGGAATATTTAATTAATCATCCTGAATTAAAACATGGCACTATAAAAGTAGGGTTTACTCCAGATGAAGAAATTGGAAGAGGAGCACATAAATTTGATGTTAAAAAATTTGGTGCGGACTGGGCTTATACTATGGATGGAAGTCAAGTTGGTGAATTAGAATATGAAAATTTTAATGCAGCTGGTGCAGTTGTGACGGTAAAAGGAAAAATTGTTCATCCAGGGTATGCAAAAGGAAAGCTAATCAATAGCATGTACATTGCTACGCAGTTTATCAATTCACTTCCAAAAATGGAAACTCCAGAGCATACGGAAGGGAGAGAAGGTTTTTTCCACTTACATGATATGAATGGCGCTGTAGAAGAAACAAAATTACAGTATATTATTAGAGACCATGATCTCTCACATTTTGAGGCAAGGAAAAATATAATTAATAAACTCGCAGCAGAATTAAACTCACAATATGGCAGAGAAGTAATTTCTGTTGAAATTAAAGATCAATATTTTAATATGCGTGAAAAAATTGAACCAGTAATGCATATTGTGAAAATTGCTGAAGAAGCAATGATTCAAGCAAATATCAAACCATTAATAAAACCCATTAGAGGCGGAACAGATGGATCGCAACTAAGTTATATGGGTTTACCATGTCCTAATATATTTGCTGGTGGACATAATTTTCATGGCAGGTATGAATATGTTCCTGTTGAAAGTATGCAAAAAGCTATCGAGGTTATAGTTAACATAGCGCAATTGATTGCCAAGCAATAGTGGTATAAAATAATAACACAAAAAAACCTTCAGATTTAACTGAAGGTTTTTTTATATAATTATAGCTGTAAAGTTATTTCTTTTTTTCTGGATCTGGAGCGTTTAATTTATTACTCATTTCCATTGAAATAGCAGACCTTTCATACTTCATTTTTCCTGCAGCAGATTCTAAGATACAAGTACCATCATCATTAAGATCTAGTAATTTTGCATGCATTCCGCTTTTTGTAATAACTTTATCTCCTTTTTTAAGCTCATTTGCAAAACTTTTTTCTTGCTTTTGCTTTTTCATTTGTGGTCTTATCATAAATAAATAAATAACCGTAAATAATAATATAAGTGGAAGAAAACTTTGTAATTGTTCCATAAGGGCTATTATTTTTTAGTGATTAATTATTTAGAAGTTGGACCACTACCTGCTTTTGGATTTACAAAAGCTTTAATTTTAATAGTTTCCTTTCCAGTTTCAGTATTTGCAGTAACAGTAACTGTTTTACTTACTTGATTTTTACCACTTCCATTAAATTTAACTAACATTTCTGCTGAATCTCCAGGAGCAACAGGTGTTTTAGGATAGGTTGGCACTGTACAACCACAACTACTTTTTGCGTTTACAATTACCAATGGAGCTTCTCCAGTATTTGTAAATTTAAAAACATGCTCTACGGCAGTTCCTTGGTCGATAGTTCCAAAATCAAATTCTGTTTCAGTAAATACCATTTTTGGAAATTTTCCAGAATTAGCATCGCGTGTTTCAGCTTCTGCTACTTTTTCTTTACTTACTTTAGAAGCAGCATTTTCTTTACAAGATGTAAAACCAAATGCGGTTATTACGGCAAGAATTAAAATTATTTTTTTCATTTTATTTTGATTTATTATTTAGGTTGCTAAATTACTGATTTTTTTATATTTAATTAAGTCCTCTCCCTATTTTATTTAATTTATCTCCTTTGGTCAAATCTTTTACCATTTTATCTAAAATACCATTTATAAAACTACAGCTTTTAGGTGTAGAATACTCTTTCGACACTTCAAGATATTCATTAATGGTAGCTCTTACTGGTATAGAAGGAAAAAACAAAAACTCTGAAATGCCCATTTTTAAAATTATCATATCTATTTCAGCTATCCTTTCTTTGTCCCAATTTGGAGTTTTACTATCAATTTCTTCAGAGAGTTCATCTTCGTTAATAATCACTTTTTGAAACAATTGCAATGCATATTCTCTATCTTCTTTGTTTTTATAAACTTCAGGGATCAAAATAGTATTAATGTTTTTTTCAGTTATTTTCTGTAACATCTTTAATAGCAAGGTGTTTACTAAAGGAAAATCATCAAGCCAAGTAAGGCGTTTATCTTCTAGATATTCATATAGTTTTTCGTTGGGAGCTATAATATCTTTAAAAATTTTAATAATAAATTCTTTGTCTTCTGAAAAGGTTGATTCTTTTTTGTTAAGAAAATTTAAATACCATTCTTTTTCTTTTAATTCATTAAATATAATAGCAATGTATTCTGAATCGTTTTCCCAGTAATTAAGTTTCTTTTTTTTGATAATATCCGTAAATATTTCATTTGAATTCAGTAATGAAATGACCTTGTTATCAATAAATAATTTACTTGGTTTTTTTTCTAAATCGGTAGCTAAATGCTTTTTTTGAGATATGAGCAAATAATTTTCAGCTTGATCGCGCAATGCTATTAATAATTGAATCATTAATAAGTACAAATCCTGCATTTGTTCCATATTATAGAGCAAAAACTTTTCTTGTTTTTCTAAATCTTTATTTTCAGCTTGGTTATAAGCATAGATAGATTGTAAAACCTTTACTCTGATGTGTCTTCTTGTAAGCATATTTATAAGAACGTTAAAACAAAAAAAGCACAGAATAAATATTTTGTACTTTTTTAATTAATTTAATTACTAGTTGTTTTTTTTAATTTTCGAGCGTCAATCCTAGCCTTTGCAATATCAAAAGCAGCTTGATGTGTGGTAACACCGTTAATAACTGCATTTTCTAATATTTCTAAGGTCGTGTTGTATATATTTTCAGTTTTACGAATAATTTCTTTTTTGTCATAATTTTCTAATTCAGCATAAACGTTAATGATTCCTCCTGCATTAATTAAAAAATCTGGTGCGTAAACAATACCTTTTTCTTTTAGTAAAATTCCATGTCTATTTTCATCAGCTAACTGATTATTAGCTGCACCAGCGATTACTTTTGCTTTTAAATGAGGTAATGTTTGATCATTAACAGTAGCGCCTAGAGCACAAGGTGCATAAATATCCATTTCTTCAGCATAAATATTATCTCCTTCATAAATAGTTACACTATACTTATCTCTAACTTCCTCTAATCTATCTTGATTAATATCAGAAATATAAACTTTAGCTCCTTCATTAGTTAAGTTTTCTACCAAAGCTTCACCTACATTACCAATTCCTTGGACATACACGACTTTGTCTTCTAAAACATTGGAACCAAATGCATGGTTTGCTGCTGCTTTCATTCCCATAAAAACACCATAAGCAGTAATCGGAGAAGGATTACCAGCTCCACCTATCTCTTCAGAAATACCGGTTACATAAGGAGTAACAGTTCTAACTAAATCCATATCGGCAGTTGCCATACCAATATCTTCCGCAGTGATATATCGACCTCCTAAAGAATGAACAAACTCTCCAAAACGCAACATTAATTCTGGTGTTTTTTGTGTTTTTGCATCACCGATAATAACCGCTTTACCACCACCTAAATTAAGTCCAGTAATTGCAGATTTATAAGTCATACCTCTAGACAAACGCAATACATCATTTAATGCTTCCCATTCATTTTTATATTGCCACATGCGAGTACCTCCAAGTGCAGGCCCCATAACTGTATTATGTATACTGATTATTGCTTTTAATCCTGTATCTTTGTCATTGCAAAAAACAACTTGTTCATGATCATCAAAAGAAACCTGTCCAAAAACAGGACTTATTTTTTTAAGATCATTTTTGTTAACTACTTCAGTCTCCATATATTGAATTTTTACATCCTTAAAAAGGACGTGCAAAAGTAGTTGTTTGTTAATAATCTCGCAATAATATTAGTGTTAAATTAAGATATTGTCAAAAAAACCACTTAACTATAAATGAAAGAACTTCAACAACTTAATCTTTATTTAAAAAAATACAGTGGAAAATTATTACTTGGTTTAATAATTACAATAATAGCGACCGTATTTAAATTAGTTGTTCCAAAAAAAATTGGAGACATTATTAATATTATTGAAAATTACATCAATGGTTCTTCATCAGATCTCAGTATTGTTAAAAAAGAATTATTCATAAGTATTCTTATCATATTAGGTACTGCTCTATTAGCAGGTTTTTTTACTTTCTTAATGCGACAGACTTTTATTGTTGTTTCTAGAAATATTGAATTCGATTTAAAAAATGAAATCTTTAAACATTACGAACGTCTTTCACTGGAGTTCTACAAACAACATCGAACGGGCGACTTAATGAATCGAATAAGTGAAGATGTCTCTAAGGTTAGAATGTATGCAGGGCCTGCTTTAATGTATAGTGTAACTAATATAACTTTACTTGTAGTTACATTAAGCTATATGTTCTATTCCGCGCCAACCTTAACATTATATGCAATAGCTCCGCTACCATTTTTGTCGGTTGCTATATATAAACTGAGTGCAGCTATTCATAAACGGAGTACTATTGTGCAACAATACCTATCAAAACTCACCTCTTTTACGCAAGAAAGTTTTAGTGGTATTTCAGTTATAAAAGCTTATGGTATTGAGTCCCGAATTATTAAAAATTTTAATGTTTTATCTGAAGGCAGTAAGGATAAAAACATAGACCTAGCAAAGGTACAGGCTTTGTTTTTCCCCCTAATGATTCTCTTAATTGGATTGAGCAACATATTAGTTATCTACATTGGTGGCAAACAATTTATTAATGGTGAAATAAAACAACTTGGAACCATCGTTGAATTTCTTATTTATGTAAATATGCTAACGTGGCCTGTTGCAGTTATTGGCTGGGTAACTTCCATGGTCCAACAAGCTGAAGCTTCTCAAAAAAGAATCAATGAATTTTTGAATGAAAAACCAG
>CAJXVL010000062.1 GCA_913061205.1 uncultured Flavobacteriaceae bacterium
GCAGAAGTTATAGTTTCTGTAGGTGCAGACTTTATTGGAGATTGGCAAGGTGGTGGTTTTGAAGGGAGTTATGCTAAAAGTCGTATTCCTAAAAAAGGTAAAATGTCAAGGCATTATCAATTCGAGAGTAACATGTCTCTTTCTGGTGCAAATGCAGATGTTCGTGTACCTATTCTTCCATCTTTACAAGTAGAGGTGTTAAAAGCTTTAGTGTCAGATTCTAATATAAAATTACCAAAACATGTTTCAGTTTTAGTAGAAAAGGCTAAAAAGCAATTAAAAAAAGCAGGAAAAAAAGGGGTTATAATTACAGGTATACCAGATTTTGATGTACAAAAAATGGTTTTAGATTATAATCAAGATAGTGTAGTGATGGATGCAAAGTATCCTAGAACTACATTTATGGGCAGGTCATCTGAGGTAGAAAAAGTAATGAATGGTGTAATATCTGGAGATATTAAAGGACTAATATCTGTTGGTGTAAATCCTGTTTATTCTTTTCCTGATGCTAGGTTTATAGATGCATATAAAAAATTACCATTTTCTCTTGCTTTTTCTATGAAAGAAGATGAAACTGCTGTTTTGGCTCAAATTATCGGAGCAACTCCACACTATTTGGAGTCTTGGGGAGATTGTCAGTTTAAAAAAGGTACGTTCTCTCTTATGCAACCTACAATTAGACCGCTATTTAATACCCAACAATTTCAAGAGTGCCTTGTAAGATGGACTCAAAGTGGATCTTCTTATTATGACTTCTTGAAAGATTTTTGGTCCGATACTATTTTGGAAAGTGAAAGTACATGGAATAAAGCACTTCATGATGGAGTTGTTAACAGTAAAGCTAAAGTTAAGACTGACGCAGATACCTCTATTGGTAATGTAGTGATTTCTGAAAAAAGAAACAATACAAACAAGCCATCTGGAGATCTAGAGTTAACGCTTTATACAAAAACTGGTTTAGGGGATGGACAGCATGCAAATAATCCTTGGTTACAAGAATTGCCGGACCCAATAACAAGAGCATCATGGGATAATTATATTACTATTTCTGCAACCGATGCCGCTAGATTAAGCTTAGAAAATAATAATGTAGCTAATGGAGCTTTAAATGGAAGTTATGTGAACCTTACCATGGGTGAAACGGTAATTAGCAAAGTTCCAGTTCTTATTCAGCCGGGACAAGCTAATGGTTCTATAGGATTAGCTTTAGGATATGGTAGAACATCTTCCATCCAAAAAGAAATGCAAACTGGTGTTAATGCTTTTAGGTTGTATAAAGAATTTTCACCTATTCAGAGTGTGACTATTGATAAAATTCAAGGCGAGCACGAGTTTGCTTGTGTACAGTTGCATAATACTATGATGGGAAGGGACATTATAAGAGAAACAACTCTTGAGATATTCAATACAAAAAACAAACACGACTGGAATCCGGTACCAGAAGTGTCAAAAGATCATAAAGAAATACCTGTAACTTCAAAAGATGCTGACCTCTGGACATCATTTGATCGATCTATAGGACCTCATTTTAATCTTTCAATAGATCTGAATTCTTGTACTGGATGTGGAGTTTGTGTAATCGCTTGTCACGCGGAGAATAATGTTCCTGTTGTTGGAAAAGAAGAAGTTCGTAAGAGTCGAGATATGCACTGGCTTAGAATTGACAGGTATTATTCTAGTGAAGAATCTTTTAAAGGAGATTTAGATAAAAAAGAAAATATTTCTGGTCTAGGCAGTTCATTATCTGAATTTGGAGATATGGAAAATCCTTCAGAAAATCCACAGGTTGCATTCATGCCTGTGATGTGCCAACATTGTAATCATGCTCCTTGTGAGACTGTTTGTCCAGTTGCGGCAACTTCACATGGTCGACAAGGACAAAATCAAATGGCTTATAATCGCTGTGTAGGTACTCGTTATTGTGCAAACAACTGTCCTTATAAAGTTCGTCGTTTTAACTGGTTTTTATATGCCCGAAATGATGAATTTGATTTTAATATGAATAATGACTTGGGTCGTATGGTATTGAACCCAGATGTTGTAGTTCGTTCACGAGGTGTTATGGAAAAATGTTCGATGTGTATTCAAATGACACAAAAAACAATTCTTGATGCTAAGCGTGAAGGTAGAGCAATTAAAGATGGTGAATTTAAAACTGCATGTTCTGCTGCTTGTGATACTGGAGCGATTAGTTTTGGTGATATAAATCTAGAAGATAGTATTATTTCTGAACTCGTTAAAGACGATAGAGCGTATCATTTATTAGCAGAAGTAGGTACAAAACCAAACGTAGTCTATCAAGTACAAGTTAGAAATACAAATGAAGCTTAATAAAATAACTAAGTAATAGAAAATATAGATATGGCATCGCATTACGAAGCACCTATTAGACAACCATTAGTGACAGGAGATAAATCCTATCATGATATTACGCTAGATGTTGTAGCAGCTGTTGAAGGAAAAGCCAATAAATCTTGGTGGATTGTTTTTTCAATTGCATTAGCCGCATTTTCATGGGGTATTGGATGTATTATATACACCGTTTCTACTGGTATTGGTACTTGGGGATTGAATAAAACCGTTGGTTGGGCCTGGGATATTACCAACTTTGTTTGGTGGGTAGGTATTGGCCACGCAGGAACATTAATTTCTGCAGTATTATTACTATTCCGTCAAAAATGGAGAATGGGTATTAACCGTTCAGCAGAGGCAATGACTATTTTCTCTGTAATCCAAGCAGGATTGTTTCCAATTATACATATGGGTCGTCCTTGGTTAGCATATTGGGTAGTTCCAATTCCTAATCAATTTGGTTCATTATGGGTTAACTTTAATTCACCATTACTTTGGGATGTATTTGCAATATCAACTTATCTATCAGTTTCATTAGTTTTCTGGTGGACTGGTTTGTTACCAGATTTTGCAATGATTAGAGACAGAGCAGTAACTCCTTTTAATAAAAAAATATATGGTATTCTTTCTTTTGGATGGAGTGGACGTGCAAAAGATTGGCAACGATTTGAAGAGGTTTCACTCGTTTTAGCTGGTTTAGCTACACCATTAGTACTATCAGTTCACACTATAGTATCTTTCGATTTTGCTACATCGGTAATTCCTGGATGGCATACTACCATATTCCCTCCTTATTTTGTGGCCGGTGCAGTATTTTCCGGTTTTGCAATGGTAAATACCTTACTTATTATAATGCGTAAAGTATCAGGTCTAGAAGATTATATTACAGTTCAGCACATAGAATTAATGAATATTGTAATAATGATTACAGGTTCTATAGTTGGTGTTGCATATATAACTGAGTTATTTATAGCTTGGTACTCAGGTGTTGAATACGAACAATATGCTTTCTTAAATAGAGCAACTGGCCCTTACTGGTGGGCTTATTGGTCTATGATGACATGTAATGTGTTTTCACCACAATTTATGTGGTTCCCAAAATTGAGAAGAAGTATTCTGTTTTCGTTTATTATTTCAATAGTCGTAAATATAGGAATGTGGTTTGAACGTTTTGTAATTATTGTTACTTCTTTACACAGAGATTATCTTCCTTCCTCTTGGACTATGTTCTCTCCAACTTTTGTAGATATTGGAATTTTTATTGGAACGATTGGATTCTTTTTCGTGTTATTTTTATTATACGCTAGAAACTTCCCCGTGATTGCCCAAGCAGAGGTAAAATCTATTTTAAAATCATCTGGATCAAACTATAAAAAGTTAAGAGCTGATTCTGGAGATGATGCAAAGCATTTCGGTGAAAAAGTAAAATTTTCAACTAAAAATAAAAACAAATAATTATGGCATCTAAAGTTATTCATGCTTTATATACAGATGATGATATCTTATTGCAAGCCGTAAAAAGAGTGCGTGAGGAGCGCTATTATATAGAAGAAGTTTTTACTCCTTTTCCAGTTCATGGACTTGACAAAGCTATGGGACTTGCAGAAACTCGTATTGCAATAACATCTTTTATATATGGTTTAATTGGGTTAACTGTATCAATTGTAATGATGAATTATATAATGATTGAGGATTGGCCTCAAGATATAGGAGGGAAACCAAGTTTTAGTTATATTGAAAATATGCCAGCATTTGTGCCTGTAATGTTTGAATTAACTGTTTTTTTTGCTGCTCATTTAATGGTTATCACCTTTTATATGAGAAGTAGGTTGTGGCCTTTCAAAAAAGCAGAAAACCCAGACGTAAGGACTACGGATGATCATTTTTTAATGGTTATTGATACAGGAAATAACGATGTAGAAAAAGTATCCAAATTTTTGACAGATACTGGAGCCATCGAAATTAGTTTAATCGATAAACAAGACGATCACTAATATGAAAAGACTAGCAAATATAGGTATAACATTAATCGTTACAATAGTAATGGTTTCTTGTTGGACAGATAATAAAAAGCCTAACTTTCAGTACATGCCTAATATGTATGAACCTGTTGGTTATAAAACCTACGGTGAGTATATAGGATTTCCAAGGGAAATGGAGGCTATGTTGCCAGTTTCAGGATCCATACCAAGGGGATGGATACCTTATGGTTATAAAAACACTCTAGAAGGAAAAATACTAGCAACTCAAGAATTAAAAATTCCTATAAAGGTTACTGAAGATAATTTAAGTAAAGGAAAAGAGTTATACACTATATTTTGTTCAGTTTGTCATGGTGATAAAGGGGATGGCCAAGGAATTCTTGTGAAAAGGGAAAAATTTCTTGGAATTCCAGGCTTTAATGATCAGGGAAGAAATATTACCGAAGGAGATATTTATCATGTAATGATGTATGGATTAAATTCGATGGGTTCATATGCCTCACAAACAAGTGAAGAAGATCGATGGCAGATAGCAATGCACGTATTAGATTTAAAATCTAATTTGAACGGAGAACCATTATGGTCTTCAATACAAAAAAAATCAGCAGATAATGAGGAAGTAATTGTTTCTGATGAAAAAAATGCTTCAAACGAAGCACATTAATTAAAGAACAAAGAGAATAGCTAAGATATGTATACGCTACCAAGTAAATTAAAACTTTTTGCAATAGTTCTTATGGTAATAGGTGCCTTAGGAATTGTTGCTGGTTTTCTTTCAACTCCCAGTAATACTGCTGAAGTTAAAGAAATGATGGCATCTAGCCATGACGATGGACATAGTGTAGAAGCTACACATAACGATGACCATGATACTGTAAAAGTCGATCATGCAGATGGACATGGTGAGAGTGTACATGATGATGAAGAAGCTCATTTAGAGCATGTATTGCATCAATTACAAAATAGACCCTGGTCTTCTTTATATATTGCTTGTTTCTTGTTTTTTATGATATCATTGGGAGTTTTGGCTTTTTATGCTATCCAAATTGCATCTCAAGCTGGATGGTCACCAGTATTGTTTAGAGTCATGGAAGGAATTACTTCTTATTTAATACCTGGAGGAATTATAATGTTAATTCTATTGGGACTTTCTGCATTTAATTTTAACCATTTATTTGTTTGGGCAGATCCAGAAGTTATAGCTCACGATAAATTATTACAAGGCAAATCGGGTTGGTTAAATGGCTGGGGTGTTATGATAAGAGCAATGATTTTTCTTGGAGGTTGGATAGCTTACCGTCAAATATCTCTTAAATATTCTAGAATGCAAGATGATGCTACAGATGGAAAATGGTTTAAGAAAAGTTTTAAAATTTCAGCTGGATTTTTAGTGTTCTTTATTTATACAGAATCTGTTATGTCTTGGGATTGGTTAATGAGTTTTGACCCTCATTGGTTCAGTACCTTATATGGCTGGTATGTATTTGCAGGAATGATTGTTTGTGGAATTACTACCATAGCTTTAGTAACGATGGTTTTAAAATCGCAAGGTTATTTAGAATATGTAAATGATAGTCACATACATGATTTAGCTAAATTTATGTTTGGATTTAGTATCTTTTGGACTTATTTATGGTTCTCACAGTTTATGTTGATCTGGTATGCTAATATACCGGAAGAAGTAACTTATTTTGTAACTAGAATAGAAGATTTTAAATTACCATTTTTTGGTATGGTAGTTATGAATTTCATTTTCCCCATATTAGTCCTTATGAATAGTGATTACAAAAGAGTAAATTGGTTTGTTGTTTTAGCAGGTATTGTTATTCTTTTAGGACACTACGTTGATTTATTTGTAATGGTTATGCCAGCTACAGTAGGAACTTCATGGTATTTTGGTATTCCGGAATTAAGTTCAGTACTCTTTTTCTTGGGACTATTTATTTATGTTGTATTTACAGCATTAACAAAAGCACCATTACTAGCTAAAGGAAATCCTTTTATAAAGGAGAGTAAAAATTTTCATTATTAATTAAATTTGTTGAATAGAAAACGATGACCGCATATTTAGTAATTTTAGTAATCATTCTTTTTGGAGTAGCAGTTTGGCAAATAAATAAAGTATTTAAGTTGTTGCAACCTGCTAAATCTGAAGATTCAGAAGTAGCATCAGATAAAGATAATGAAACACAAGGCTATATGATGTTAGCATTTGTGTTTTTTATATATTGGATTTTAGCCTATTGCTTTTGGAAATGGGGCAATGTTTTATTACCCGTTGCAGCATCAGAACATGGCTTGGAAATCGATCAATTAATGTTGATTACCATGGTTGTGATTTTCGTTGTTGGAATTATTACTCAATGGCTATTGCATTATTTTGCTTTTGTGTACCGTGGAAGTAAAGATAAAAAAGCATTATTTTATGCAGAAAATCATAAATTAGAATTTATTTGGACAATCATTCCAGTTATAGTTTTAGCAGTATTAATTATTTATGGGCTTTTTACTTGGACTGATATAATGAGTTTTGATGAAGATGATGATCCAATGGTAGTCGAACTTTATGCATACCAATTTGATTGGAGGGCTAGATATGGAGGTTTAGATAATACTTTGGGTGAAGCTAACGTAAGATTAATTGAAGGACTAAACCAATTAGGAGTTGATGTTTCAGATCCAAATGCACAAGATGATAAAGTAGTCACTGAATTACACTTACCTATTGGTAAAAAAGTATTGTTTAAGATGAGAGCACAAGATGTATTGCACTCAGCATATATGCCTCATTTTAGAGCCCAAATGAATTGTGTTCCAGGAATGATTACTCAATTTGCTTATACTCCAAATATTACGACTAAAGATATGCGATTGGAAGAGGATGTAATTGCTAAGGTCAAACACATCAATGAAATTAGAACTGCAAAAAACATAGAATTAATAGCAAAAGGGGAAGAGGCATTAGAAATGTATGATTTTGAATTTTTATTACTATGTAATAAAATATGCGGTAGCAATCATTTTAATATGCAAATGAATATTATTGTAGAAACTGAAGAAGAGTTCAATACTTGGATGTCAGAACAGGGTACAATTGCTGAAACTTTAAAAAAATAATAAAATCGCTTAAAGAGATATGTCAGAACACGCTAACGATCACGATGATCACGGACATCACCATAAAGAGACATTTGTAACTAAATATATCTTTAGTCAAGATCATAAAATGATTTCTAAGCAATACCTTATTACAGGTTTGTTTATGGGAATTATTGGTATCGCAATGTCATTACTTTTTAGATTGCAACTTGCATGGCCAGATCATCAATTTACAATTTATGAAATATTTTTAGGGAAATGGGCCGAAGATGGTGTAATGGATCCTAATGTGTATTTATCATTAGTTACTATTCATGGGACTATTATGGTGTTTTTTGTTTTAACCGCGGGTTTGAGTGGTACTTTTAGTAACTTATTAATCCCCTTACAAATTGGTGCTCGTGATATGGCATCAGGATTTCTTAACATGGTTTCATATTGGTTATTCTTTTTGTCGAGTGTTATTATGATACTTTCTTTATTTGTTGAAGCTGGGCCAGCATCAGCAGGATGGACTATTTATCCTCCTTTAAGTGCTTTACCACAAGCAATACCAGGTTCTGGTACTGGAATGACTCTTTGGCTGGTTTCTATGGGAGTTTTTGTTGCATCCTCATTATTGGGGTCATTAAACTATATTGTAACTGTAATAAATTTAAGGGTCAAAGGAATGACTATGACTAGGCTTCCATTAACAATTTGGTCATTTTTTGTAACAGCTATCATTGGTGTTGTATCTTTTCCAGTGTTACTATCAGCAGTATTAATGTTAATAATGGATAGAAGTTTTGGAACTTCTTTTTTCCTTTCAGATATTTATATTGCAGGAGAGGTTTTACATAATCAAGGCGGTTCACCCGTTCTATTTGAACATTTATTTTGGTTCCTTGGACATCCAGAGGTATATATAGTTATACTTCCAGCAATGGGATTAGTTTCTGAGGTTTTGGCAACTAATTCGCGTAAACCTATTTTTGGTTATAGAGCGATGATTGCTTCAGTTTTAGCAATTGCTTTTCTTTCAACAATAGTTTGGGGCCACCATATGTTTATTACTGGTATGAATCCATTTTTAGGTTCAGTTTTTACATTTACAACATTATTGATAGCAATTCCTTCTGCTGTAAAAGCATTTAACTGGATTACCACTTTATGGAAGGGTAACATTCAAATGAATACAGCTATGTTATTCTCGATAGGATTTGTTTCTACATTTATTAGTGGTGGTTTAACCGGAATAGTACTTGGAGATAGTGCACTTGATATTAATGTTCACGACACAATGTTTGTAGTAGCTCATTTCCATCTAGTAATGGGAATTTCTGCTCTTTATGGATTATTTGCTGGTGTTTATCATTGGTTTCCAATAATGTTTGAAGGTAAAATGTTGAATAAAAAATTAGGATATATTCATTTTTGGATAACCGCAATTGGAGCATATGGAGTTTTCTTTCCAATGCACTTTATAGGAATGGCTGGACTTCCTAGAAGGTATTATACCGCTTCAAATTTCCCATATTTCGATGATTTATTAAATATCAATGTAGTTATAACGGTTTTTTCATTATTTACAGCAATTGGACAATTGGTGTTCTTGTATAATTTTATACATTCCATGTTCTTTGGAAAAGTGGGATCAAAAAACCCCTGGAATTCAAATACATTAGAGTGGACAGCTGAAGTTAAGCATATCCATGGAAATTGGGATGGACCAATTCCTGAAATTCACCGTTGGCCTTATGATTATAGTAAAATGAATAAAGAGAATTCAGATTACGTAATTGCTGGACAAGATTTTTTACCACAACATATTCCAGTGCAAGACAACGAAGAAAAGCAATCATTTTAATATGATTTTTCAATAGTTAATTAAAAAGCCTTTCGAATTTTGAAAGGCTTTTTTGTTTTATAAATAAAGCCAATAGGTAATTTTTAAATTTATAGATCTAAACCTTGGAGCAAATTCAGAGTCAGTGAAGTAATTATCATTATAGACCAAAAATAAATCTGAAAGAGGAGCAAATCTCCATTGTAATCTAGAATTAATTCCTAGGTTTTCTTGTAAAGAACTATATTGTACTAATGTTGACCAATATAAAGATTTAGTGAATGTTATGTTAATTTTTGGACTAACTAACCATATATTATTGTTAGAATATGGTTTTGGTAACTCAATTTTATCATACCTCACGCGTATTGAAAATAAAAATTTAGGTTGTACTCTATAATTAACCTCAGTATCAAAGGTATATTTAAAACCATTAAAAAATTGGCCCATACTAGGCTTTATTTTAAATGAAAATGGTTTTCTTGTATCTGTTTGTAAATTAAACTCTATACTTGAGAAGGTGTAATCTGTATTCATCGCCAGTGATAATCCGTCAGAAAATGAAGGATCAAACTCATCAAATAAATAAATATAACGATTAAAGATAGAAACACTTATTCTACTTGTATTATTAAACTCCGCATTCCAACTAGAAATTATATTATAGTCTGCTAGTTGAAAATTCAATTCTGGTTTCCAAACGATTATGGGTACTACATTAAAATTATGTCTATTTATTTTACCTTGTTTAGGGAATAATAGATATTCTGCTTTTGGGTCAATTTTAAAAATATCGGTTCTTCTAATAAAACCCAAATCAGATTTAAAATTTTCGCCAATATATAATCCACTAGCTCTAAATCTCCATTTTTTAGAACTGTAGTCTAATCGTGTACCAGTAGAATAGTTTTTTGAATCTAAATTAGGCGTAAAAGATTTATGGGCATAAAATTTACCATTCCAACTATTATCTATATTGGCAAGATTATAATCAATGCCAACAACTCGATTGTATTTCTCTTCTGCTATTATAAAATCCTTATTGGAAGTGTCTTGTCTGTTAATAAATAAAAAACTCACATTGGATCTTGAAAATACTTTTTGTTGCAGTGCTAATACGGTATTATTATTTCCTCCAATTTCATTTTCGGAATCATTTTTAGTTTGAATGTTTAGTAGCCCTAATCTAAAATTAGTATTAATTTTACCACTTAACCGTATGCCTCCAATAATGTCATTTTCAATATAGGTGTCAGTTGTATCTTTAGCTATTCCAATTCTTCTTGAAAAAAATGGGTTTGCATCTAGACTGTTACCGAAATCAGCAAATAAGTCACTATTTTCAATGAAAAATTGTCTTTTCTCAGGTAAATTAACTTCAAAGCGCGTTAAATTAGTGACTACCTGATCAGCCTCTACTTGTGAAAAATCCGGATTAACCGTAATGTCTAAATTTAGACTGTTAGAAATTGATATTTTTGCATCACCACCTGCTTTAAGTTCAAAAAACTCTTTATTTTCTTCATAATCATTTACTGCTATGGTATTTATATATGGAATAATAGAAATTGGAGCTTTCGATTTACCTAAGGGTTTTTCAAAAACCATGTCACCCATAAAAGCTAAATTAAATATAAATTGATTTTGAGGAATTTGAATCCAAGTGGTTCTTTCATTAGACTGAGTATCGAACATATAAGAATTAAAACGCCACCGAGTTTCACCTTCTTTATATTTAAATGCAGACATTGGTATTGCCCATTCACTAATATAATAATCGTCATATTGTTTGGTTACACTTTCCCATTTTGTATCCCAACTTGAAGTAAAACCTCTAAGCTCCTTTCCTCCCCCAGAAACTAATGCTTCTCTCATAACCCCATCTGGGTTGGTCCCAAAAAGGAATGCATTGGATCCGTCATTATAAGTATCAAATAACAATGTAATATTGTCACTTCCTCCTGCTCTAAAATCTCTCTTTAGTGATGGAATAATGTAGTTGTTTCCTGAAGAGTAAACCTTAATCCCAAGATATAAATTATGATCATCAAATAACATAGTTATTTCAGTTTGATTTATAGCTTGTAATGTATCTGTAGGGAAGTATTGCCAAAAATCTGTTGCAGGTATTTTTTTATACCAAGAGGCTTCGTCTAAAACGGCATCTAATTTTATTTCTTCAGTAATATATGAAACATTTACTTTTTTATTTTGAGCAATTGCATTTAAAGAAAAAACAATGAACATGTAGAGCAATACTCTAAATAACATATCTGTTAGTGTTTAAGCTAAAATAATAAAAAACAATGAAATAAGAGTTTGTTTAAATTGAAAAGCTTTTTATTATTTAAGCTTCGATTCGATTTGTATATTTGTTTTATGAATGAACATTTAGATCCTTCAGATGAAAATTTTACTCCTGAAGAAGTTGAAGTAGAAAAAAAACTCCGCCCCTTATCTTTTGAAGATTTTTCGGGACAAGATCAGGTCCTAGAGAATTTAAAAATATTTGTTCAAGCCGCAAACTTAAGGGGAGAAGCATTGGATCATACTCTATTTCACGGACCTCCTGGACT
>CAJXVL010000063.1 GCA_913061205.1 uncultured Flavobacteriaceae bacterium
AAGGGTATAGTGGAGTTGCCATTTTTTGTAAAGAAAAACCCAATCATATTGAATATGGAACTGGAATTGAAAGCATGGATTTTGAGGGCAGAAACCTTCGCATAGATTACGATGAAGTCTCCATTATGAGTTTATACCTTCCAAGTGGCACTAATCGTGCACGCTTAGAATTTAAATTAAATTTTATGGCAGCGTTTCAGAAATATGTAAATGAATTAAAAAAAGACATTCCTAATCTAGTTATTTGTGGAGACTATAACATTTGTCATGAAGCCATCGATATTCATAATCCAGTTGCCAATAAAAACTCATCTGGATTTTTACCGGTGGAGAGAGAATGGATTGGAAACTTTATAGATAGTGGTTTTATAGATTCCTTCAGACATCTAAATAAAGAACCTCACAATTATACGTGGTGGAGTTACCGTGCTAATTCTAGAGCTAATAATAAGGGCTGGCGTATCGATTATCACATGGTTTCAAAACCATTACAAGAAAACATAAAACGCGCCGTTATATTACCAGATGCCAAACATAGCGATCATTGTCCTTTGATGGTAGAATTAGATTTTAATTAAAAATAATATGATAAAAAAAATTGTACTCGGAATTGCATTAATTTCATTGATGACTTCTTGTGTTTCATCAAAAATATATGAAGACTTACAGAGTAAATACGATCTTTTAAAAGAAGAAAATAAATCCTTGCTTTCTCAATTAAATGAAGAAGGTAATAATGAGAATAGTTACTCGGTAAAAAGTCTTCAAAATGAAGTAGAGAAACTGAAGGCCGAAAAAAGTCGATTGGCAATGGATTTAGCAGCTTTTAAATCTGGTTATGATCGTTTAAAAGATTCCTACGATGCATTGGAAGCAAATAGCTCTACAAAATTAACTGAGAATTTAGAACTCAATAGAAATTTATTGACCCAGTTAGAAGATAAAGAAAAAGCCTTGGCATTAGAAAGTGCTCGATTGGCACAATTGCAAAAAGATCTAGAAGAACGCTCTCAACGAGTGGAAGAATTAGAGGGAATAATTAGTGCTAAAGATGCTCAAATGACCGCATTAAAAGATGCGATATCGGCAGCACTTACTAATTTTGAAGGCAATGGATTAACCGTAGAACAAAGAGACGGGAAAGTGTATGTTTCTATGGAAAATAAATTATTGTTTGAAAGCGGATCTTGGGCAGTAAATACCAGAGGGCGAGAAGCAGTAGTGCAATTAGGAAAAGTATTGGCTGAAAACCCAGAGATTGCTGTTTTAATAGAAGGACATACTGATACTATAGCCTATTCTGGAAATGGGAATATTAAAAATAATTGGGATTTATCCACCAAACGTGCCACCTCAATTGTATCTATATTAACTGAGAATCATAAAATTTTAAAAGAAAATCTGACCGCAGCAGGAAGAGGAGAGTTTTCTCCAATTGTTTCAAATAGTACTTCTGAAGGAAGATCAAAAAACAGAAGAATTGAAGTGATTTTAACCCCGAAATTAGACGAGATTTCTAAATTATTAAATGAACTTTAATCGTTTTTTTAAAACCAACTATGAAATACACCCACCTAGCCAATACCGATATAAAAGTTAGTAAAATTTGCTTAGGCTCTATGACCTGGGGCGAACAAAATTCAGAAGCTGAAGGGCACGCTCAATTAGATTATGCCTTGGATCAAGGAGTTAACTTTATAGATACAGCCGAAATGTATTCGGTTCCTGGGAACCCAAAAACTCAAGGTAGTACCGAAGCTATCATTGGTTCTTGGTTGTCTAAAACTAAGCGCAGAGATCAAGTTGTTCTAGCCTCAAAAATAACAGGCCCACTTCGTTTTTTTGAACACATTCGCAAGAACTTAAATTTTAGCAAGGAAGCATTGGAAGATGCGCTGAACAAAAGTTTAAAACGGATGCAAACCGATTATATAGATCTGTATCAATTGCATTGGCCAGAGCGAGGAGTCAATGTTTTTGGTGTTAGAGATTATACGCATAATGAAAAATGGGAAGATAATATTGCTAAAGTTCTAGAGTCTTTAGAATCCTTTGTAAAACAGGGGAAAATTAGACAAATTGGTTTGTCTAACGAAACTCCTTGGGGTGTGATGCGTTATTGTGAAGAAGCTAAAAAAGGAGCTCCCAAAATGATAACGGTACAGAACGCTTATAACCTTTTAAATCGCAGAGATGAAATTGGTTTGTCTGAAGTTTTATTAAGAGAAGATGTTGGGTACTTAGCCTATTCGCCATTGGCTTTTGGGGTGCTTGCTGGAAAATATTTAAATAATAATCAACCAGAAAATGCTAGAGTTACTTTATTTCCAAATTACAGCAGGTATAGTAGTGAGCAGTCTAATAAGGCAACGATGCTTTATAATGATATTGCAAAAAAACATGGGATTAGTTTAACTCAAATGGCTTTGGCTTTTGTAACCCAGCAACCTTTTATGACTTCCAATATTATTGGAGCTACTACTATGTATCAATTAAAAGAAAATATTGATAGTATTCATCTTACACTTTCTGATGAAATAATGAGCGCGATTAATGCAGTTCATGCTCAAATTCCCAATCCAGCTCCTTAAAAAATTAGCTAAACAAATGCTTCACTACATCATGAACTTTAGCGACTTTAATAATATTGATGGTATAATTCTTTTTTGGAATTTTACAATATTTAGAAATTACAATGGATTTAAAACCTAATTTCTCTGCTTCAGAAATCCGTTGGTCCACTTTAGTTACAGGCCTAACTTCTCCTGCCAATCCAATTTCTGCAGCAAAACACATAGATTTATCTATTGAGATATCTATATTTGAGGACAATACTGCAGCCACAACTGCTAAATCTATGGCTGGATCGTCAACATTAATTCCTCCAGTGATATTTAAAAATACATCTTTTGCACCCAATTTAAACCCTGCTCTTTTTTCAAGGACTGCTAATATCATATTCAGTCGTTTAGCATTATAACCGGTAGCACTTCGTTGAGGTGTGCCATAAACCGCAGTACTCACTAAAGCTTGAATTTCGATCATTAAAGGACGCATCCCTTCTAAAGTTGCAGAAATTGCTGTTCCACTAAGGTCTTCATCATTTTTTGAAATCAAAATTTCGGATGGATTGCTTACTTCTCGTAAACCATTTCCTTGCATTTCATAAATCCCCAATTCATTAGTGGAGCCGAATCTGTTTTTTTGTGAACGTAAGATTCTGTATACATGATTTCTATCCCCTTCAAACTGTAAAACAGTATCCACCATATGTTCCAGTATTTTTGGTCCAGCAATGTTTCCGTCTTTGGTAATATGACCAATTAAAATTACTGGAGTATTGGTTTCTTTAGCAAATTTAATAAGTTCTGTAGTTGTTTCTCTAATTTGTGAGATGCTTCCAGGACTACTTTCTATATAATCGGTATGTAATGTTTGTATGGAATCGATCACAACAATATCTGGACTTAATTCTGCAATTTGAGTAAAGATATTTTGAGTTTTAGTTTCTGTTAGGATGTAACAATTTTCTGAATTTGGATGAATTCTCTCCGCTCTCATTTTTATCTGCTGAGCACTTTCTTCTCCAGAAACATAAAGTGTTTTATAAGGTAATTGTAATGCGATTTGAAGCATTAAAGTACTTTTCCCTATGCCAGGTTCACCTCCTAAAAGTGTTAAAGATCCAGGGACCAATCCGCCTCCTAAAACTCTATTTAATTCATTGTTTTTTGTGTTTAATCTTGCTTCAGATACTGTAGAAATTTCATTTATTTTAAGCGATTTAGAAACTCTTTTAGAAGAAGTTTCAGAAACCTTCCAGCTTACTTTTTCTGCTTTTTGGATCACTTCTTCAGCAATCGTATTCCATTCTTTACAAGCGGAACATTGTCCTTGCCATTTAGAAAAGGAGCTGCCACAATTCTGACAGAAAAAGGATGTTTTTACTTTTGCCATATACAGGCATAAAAATAGTAATAATCTTGAGATTTAACTTTTCGACACAAAAAAGTAGTTAACAATTATCAGTTTTCTTGGGGAGCTTTTTTTAGTTTCAATAAGCTCCCCAAAAAAACAGTTAAATAATAAAAAGAGAACAGTAGTAAAGAGCAGAGCTCTAGAACTTAATTGTAGTTCCTAGAACTACTCTAGCTACTTCAAATTCAAAATCATACAATGGAGTAATCCAAAGAGTGGAATCAATTTTTTTAATCTTGCAGAAAGCCATTGGTCCTATTCCATGGAATCTCCAAGCGACTAACCCAAGATGAAATCTATCTGAAATTTTATGTTTATAGGTAGTCTTATAAAAAAAATTATCTTTTCCATCACCTTTTTCAAAAATACTAAATAGACTATTTTTATCTTTACCTAACCATAAGGATGATCCAAAACGATACCCTACAGAACTTATAGCACTGTTTTCAATTCCAGTACTTAAGCCTATTTTTATCCATTGTTTTGGTGCATAAGTAAAACCAACCAATGCTTCCGAAAAGTTTTTATTTACTAACGTATATATGGCTAAATGAAATTTATCAGAAATTTTCTTTTTTCCAAAATAGGTAATCGTTGGTAATACCTCAGAGCGCTCTGGAGTGTAACGTAGAAATATCTTCATTTGAGCAAATGAACTAGCTGTAATTGTAAATAAAACAATAAATAAAATTAATTTTTTAATCATTTTTTTTTTTATAAATTTAGACTTTTAGAATATAAACATAAAAAATAATTAAAATGAAAAAATTATTACTATTATTAGTCCTTATTTCAATAATTGGATGCAATCAGAATGAAAAAAAGATACCACATTCTCATGATGCTATAACTAGCATTAAATTACATCAAGAACTTCCTAAAATAGTGCATCTCGATCTTGGAATTGAAGGTAGTTCACATGGAGATTTAATGGCTTTTGATTCAGATTTCACCAATGATAAAGGCATGATGGGGATATTAAGTGGTTATATTACGACTGTTGATATACCTAATGAAGCAGAAACTTTTGAAGACAGAATGGTGCATATGGTTTTTGACTTTGGAGAAGCCAACACTATAGTAGTAGGCGGTAAATCTGTATATCCAAAAACTTTAGGTGCTGAATTTACAAAACAAATACCGCAGATAAGAGCTGTTATAGGTGGTACAGGAGCCTATATGGGGGCTAGAGGTCAATTAACAACTACAAGAAACGAAGATGGAACTTATGAACATCTTATAGAGTTAATGGACTAACTAAAAAGAACAGATAGGCTTTTGCTAACTAGTTATTGAATTAATTCTCATAAATTATTGAGTTTTATCAAAAGAGGATTTATTTTTAAAAATGAATCCTCTTTTTTAATAGCCGAAATCTTCTTTAATTTCATCTGCCTTGTCTAGCATCAAATCAATAGTTATAAAATCTACTTCTTCTTTATCATAGGCACCTTGGTATATTCTCATCGCTTTTTTAGGTTCTCCAGTTTCTTCGTAATAACGAGCTAAATAATAATCACCTAAAGCAGAGTCAGGATATTGTTTTTTAGCCATTGTTGCTATTTCTCTAAGTGATTCCCATTCTTTCTTTTTTTCGGAGGCTTTACAGGTTGCTATAAAATCGTTTACTCTTATAGGATTGCTAAGTCCGAATAAATCTTTGATAGTAGCGTATTTTTCAGTTAAATAAAGGTGAATAGGTTTTTTTAATTTTAAAATTACATCCGTATATTCTTCTTTACTTATTGGACGGTATACTGAAAACATTTTTTCCAAAGCGGAAGGAATGGCCCTGGCTACCAATGAATAATGAGTAGCTCCTTCAAAATTATCAAAGTTATAATCAAATTTTTCGCTTTTTAATACTTTTAAAGAGGAGTCTAACATTTCAGTGATCTCTCTTAAATCTTTTATGTCATCAGATCCAGTAGCGAGGTAATAAAATGTTTTGGTCTGAATTTGAGGAATTCTTACTGGGAGTCGCTCATCTAAAAGAGGTGCTAAATCTGGACTTAAACAGATGTACCCATTAAATAAAGGAGGATCTTTAAAAAGAAAATAATTGATAAAGTTTGCTGTAAAATCGTGCCCAACTGCAATTGTAAATTTTGCAGTGCGATAATTGTTGTCCATATAAGGAATTAGTTCAAGTCCGATAAATTCAAAAAAATCGGCTCCTGTGCCGTCTGGCATAAATTCGGTACTATCATAGTTGCAATCATCATATCGAGTATCTCCTTGCATAATACCTACTACAATCGATTCGGGCATATCTTCCCAATAACTAAAGTAATCTACATTCCCCGCAACAGGTTCGAATAAATAATTAGCATCCAGAACAAGTACGATTGGATACACTTTGTCCGTATTTTCTTCATAATCTCTAGGAAGTTGAATTTTTAACCTTCTTGATTGATCTAGTATACTAGATTGAAACTCTTCATAAATAACTTTGGATTGTGAAAAGGAGTTAAGTCCAAAAAACAAACCTGTGATAACTAAAAATATTTTTTTCATTAGAACAAATTTTGATGTTTAAAGATAATGATTTTAAAAAGCATTATTTTTCAGCATTAAATAAAATTGATTACTTTCTTTTATTATAAAATGGTAAAATTAATAATGATAGTCCTCCAAAGAATACAATAGAGGCAATGTTTGAGGTCCATACGATCCATCCAAAAGCAGTTCCGACAGTCTCAGGTATGCTGAAAATTCCTAAAATTCCAGCAACAAAAAAGGGATAAGATCCAAAACCACTATTGGTAAAAGCAAAGGAAAAGCTACCTACCACAAACGTGATAATTAGTGTTGAAAAAGCAATATTAGAGGTTTCGTTTAGTGCAAAAGTAGCTGTGTAAAAAGACAATAAGTACAGGCCCCAAATTAAAAATGAATGGACTATAAAAAAACCTTTTTTCTTCATTTTTAAGATGCTTAAAATCCCATCTTTTAAACCCGAAAAAAATCGAATTATTTTTTTAATAATGGCCGATTTAGAAAATTTTAAGGCCAATAAAAACAATATTAAAAGCACCAAAAGAATTGCTAGTAAATTATAAATAGTGCTGATTGGTAAAATGTTTAATAAAAACTCAGAAAGCGTATCGAATTGCAGTAATAAGGCGATAGCTGTAAATCCAAATAAGAAGAGAAGATCTACAACTCTTTCAGATATGATCGTACCAAAAGCTTTATCAAAAGGAACATCTTCGTATTTTTTAATAATAAGTGCTCTAGACACTTCTCCACTTTTTGGAATAAATATATTCATAATATATGCAACGGAAACCGCCATAAAATTATTTAAGAGCTTGGGTTTATAACCTAAAGGTTCTAACATGAAATTCCAGCGATACGCCCTAGAAATATGACTTAATAAGCTAAAAAATAGAGAAATAATTATAAACGTGTAATCTACCTTTTTGAAGTAAGCTGAAATTTCTTCTAATTGTTGAGGGCTAAATTTTGAATAAGAATAATAAATTAAAAACACACCAAGGCTCAAAGGAATAGCAATTTTTACAAATGCAATAAGTGTCTTGTTCATTTATTTTATTAAATTGTTTTGTTCGTTTGGAACTACTAAAGATAGCTAGGCTTTTAATAGCTTTAACAGTATTGATTGCAAACCTGATTAGCATTAAATAGTTCCCGTTTGCTTCTGCCCGGTAAAGGTATTAATTTAATGCCATATTATCTATTAGTCTTACACCGCCAATAAAACAAGCGATAAAAGCGCGGTATTTTTTTTTCTTACTTTTATAAATAGCCGTTTTTAGTGTTTCGGTATCGGCTATTTCAAAATATTCTAGTGTTAAATAATTATGGTTTTTAAATTCCTTTTCCACCAATTGATTTAATTTTGAAATACTTAATAATTTAAAATTCTCTTTTACTTTTAAAAGTGTTTTATAAATTAAAATTGCTTCGCTTAATTGTTCAATATTAAGGCGTTTATTTCTAGAGCTCATGGCAAGACCAGTTTTTTCTCTAATGATTGGACAGCCAATAATTTTTATAGGAAGATTTTCAATTTCAACTAATTTTTTGACTATTTGTAATTGCTGAAAATCCTTTTCTCCAAGATAAGCCTTATTGGGTTTTACTATTCTAAAAAAAAGATTTAAAACAGTTCCAACTCCATCAAAATGGCCAATGCGATGTTTTCCTTCCATTTCGCTTTCTATTCCTGAAAAATTATAGCTTTTCGAACTTATATCGTGATTATATAAATCCAAAGCACTTGGTGAAAAAATAAAAATATTTTTTGAAAAACGTTTTAAATGATCGATGTCATTTTCTATAGTTCTTGGATATTTTAACAAGTCATTTGGATTGTCAAACTGTGTTGGGTTAACAAAAATGCTCACTACAACACAGTCATTTTCTATATTAGCTTGTTCAACTAAGGAAACGTGTCCTATATGTAAAGCCCCCATAGTCGGAACAAATCCAATGGTTTTACGATTTGTTATAAATGGTAAAAGTGCTTCCTTTAGCGAGGAGCTTGATTTATGTATTTTCATTTTAAAAAATATTAAGACAGTAAAAATAATATATTAAAGTCAGTCTGCATAAATTTTCGTAATTTTGCATTTTTTACGCACCACGAAAAAATTATATATGAAAGATAAAAAGATCTTATATGTGTCTTCAGAAGTAGTACCTTATTTACCTGAGACTGAGATTTCTTCAATGTCGTTTGAAGCATCTCGAATGGTAAACAGTAACAAAGGGCAAATTAGAATATTTATGCCTCGTTACGGTAATATTAATGAACGTAGACATCAACTTCATGAGGTGATTAGATTATCCGGAATGAATTTGGTGATTAATGACATGGATGTTCCGCTAATTATTAAAGTAGCGTCGATTCCTAAAGAGCGAATGCAAGTCTATTTTATTGATAATGAAGACTACTTTAAGAGAAAAGCAACATTTGAAGATGAAGATGGAAATCTTTTTGATGACAATGACGAAAGAGCTATTTTCTTTGCAAAAGGAGTTATTGAAACTGTTAAGAAATTAAATTGGTCACCTGATATTATTCATGTTCATGGATGGTTAGCCTCTTTTTTGCCTTTATATTTAAAAAAGTATTACAACAAAGAACCTTTATTTGAAAACAGTAAGATAGTTACATCTTTATACAATCAAGGATTTAAAGGGCATTTAAATGCTAAGGTTACTAAAAAAATTATGTTTGATGGTATTGACGAAAAACATATAGAGGAATTAAAAGAACCTGATTATATCAACATGATGAAGGTTGCTATAAAAAACTCGGATGCTATCATATATGGTTCAGAAGTGCTTCCAAAGGAATTAGAGGAATATCTTAAAGATCTTGAAATGCCAATGTTAAAGTATCATAAAAAAGAAGATATTTCCCCTGCTTATTTAGATTTTTACCTTTCAAAAGTATTGTCATAAATACATCATTTTATTTTACTATGAAAACACAAAATACTTTGCCTAAGATAATGGCAATATTATTTTTTATTATTTCTATTGTTTCCTGTCAGGAAGATTTTAATACAATAGGTGGAGATATTGTTGCAAATGATAGTCTTTTATCTCAACTAGATAATTCACAAACCGTAGTGGCTTATAGCAGGAAATTAGCTCCGGTTCAAACCAATATTATACCGGTAAGTCAATTAGGTATTTACAATGATGGAACCTTTGGGAAATCAACTGTAAATTATATAACTCAACTACTAATGAATGTTCCAAACCCTGTTTTTGGAGATTCTCTAGGACAAGAAATTATTTTGGATAGTGTGATGTTATATATCCCCTATTTTAACAATAATACTACAGAAGAAAGTATCACAACATATACATTAGATTCGGTTTTTGGAACTGAACCTATAAATATTTCGTTGTATGAGTCTAATTATTTTTTAAGAGATTTAGATCCCAACTCAAACTTTCAAGATCCTCAGTATTATTATTCCAATCAAGGGCCTATTTTTGAAAATAATTTATTGCAAAACGACTTATTTTTAGAAATGGAAGACTTTGTGCCAAGTAATGAAGGTCATGTGATAATTAGTAATGAAACGGCAGAAGACGGTTTAGTTACTATTGACACTACTACGATTCCACCAGGCATAAGAGTTCCATTATCAAATAATTATTTTCAAGAAAAAATACTAGACAAAGAAGGGGATCCATTTTTAAGTAATAATAATAATTTTAAGGATTACTTTAGAGGAATATACTTTAAAGTTACGTCAAATACTGACAATGGAAATTTATTTATTTTCAATCCCCAACTTGCTAGCATTACACTTTATTATAAATTTTTAAGAGCCCGAGAAGATAGTTCTGGTAATCCTGTATTAGATGATGATGGGGTAGCTATAATTGATACCATTTTTGAAGAATACATCTTAAGTTTCGCCGGAGTAAATTTAAATGTTTTTGACAACGAACTGTCTCCAGAAGTTGCTTCAGCCATTGCATCTCCAAACGTAAGTGAAGGTGAAGAGAATCTTTATGTAAGAGGAGGTGATGGAATTATAACTGTTATTAATTTATTTGGGGAAGATCTTGATCAAAATGGGGTTTCTGATGAATTAGAAGTACTTCGAGATAAAGATTGGTTAATTAACGATGCAAATTTAAAATTTTACATAGACCAAAGTAAGATTGTTGGCGGAAAAACAGAGCCAGAAAGACTGACCGTTTATAATATTAACAATAATACGGTTTTGGCTGATTATTTTTTAGACCCAACCTCTGGAGATGAACCCAATAATGCAATATCAAATCACATGGGAAGAATTGAAAGAAACAGTGATGATCTAGGGGTTTCTTATGAAATTAATTTAACACATCACATCAGTAATTTAATTAATAAAGATTCAACAAATGTTTCCATAGGTTTAATTACCACTCAAAACGTATTGTTAAATGGCTTTCAAAAACTAGACACTATACTAGATCCTAATCAAAATTTACAAACCATTAAAACGGTGCAAAGAAGCAGTGTGATTTCTCATGAGGGCACGGTTCTTTTTGGAAATAATACGCTTGATGAGGATAAAAAATTAATTTTAGAAATTTATTACACAGAACCAAATTAAAAATTATGTGTGGAATTGTTGGATATATAGGGCATAGAGAGGCATACCCTATTGTACTAAATGGATTAAAACGTTTAGAATATAGGGGTTATGATAGTGCAGGAATTGCCTTGTATGATGGTGAGAAAATTAAACTTTGTAAAACGAAAGGGAAAGTTGCAGATTTAGAGCTTAAGGTATCTAAAGAAATGGCAACAATAGGGAATTTAGGAATTGGTCATACCCGTTGGGCGACACATGGAGAGCCAAATGATGTTAATTCTCATCCACATTATTCAAATAGTGGAGATTTAGTACTCATACATAATGGGATTATTGAAAATTATGTTGTTTTAAAAAAGGAGTTAATCAACAGGGGTTATACTTTTTCTTCAGATACCGATACAGAAGTTTTAGTAAACCTAATTGAAGAGATTAAGAAAAATGAAAATGTCAAATTAGGAAAAGCCGTTCAGATTGCATTAAATGAAGTTGTTGGAGCTTATGCTATTGCCGTTTTTGATAGAAAAAAACCCGATGAAATAGTGGTTGCAAAATTAGGGAGTCCGCTGGCTATTGGAATTGGTGATAATGAGTTTTTTATTGCTAGTGATGCTTCTCCATTTATCGAATTTACAAATAATGCTATTTATTTAGAAGCTGTCTCTTATACACATCTGACGCTGCCGACGACTCCTTACGTGTAG
>CAJXVL010000064.1 GCA_913061205.1 uncultured Flavobacteriaceae bacterium
TTTTCATTTAATTTATTCTTATAATCAGCTTCTAATTTTTTAATATGTCCTTCTTCAATAACTCCTTCTTTCAATAATTTATCCGCATAAATATCTCTAGAATTGTTATGTTTTGCTATGGCTTTATATAATTTTGGTTGGGTAAAACGAGGTTCATCTCCTTCATTATGCCCATATTTTCTATAACCTAGAAGATCTACAAAAACATCTTTACCAAATTTCATTCTATATTCTAGTGCAAATAGCATCGCATGTACAACAGCCTCTGCATCATCAGCATTTACATGTAAAACAGGAGACAATGTTACTTTTGCAACATCTGTACAATAGGTAGATGAACGTGCATCTAAGTAATTAGTGGTAAATCCTATTTGGTTATTTACAACAATGTGTATGGTTCCTCCTGTTTTATAGCCATCAAGAGCTGCCATTTGCACAATTTCATATACGATTCCTTGCCCTGCAATTGCTGCATCACCATGCACTATAATTGGAAGTACTTTTTCTATATTATTTTTATAATTCTTATCTTGTTTAGCTCTAACAATACCCTCAACTACTGCTCCTACTGTTTCTAAATGGGAAGGGTTTGGAGCAATATTTAAATTAATTTCTTTACCGTCTGCTAATTTTCTTTTAGAAGTCCAACCCAAATGATATTTTACATCACCATCAAAAATATCTTGCTCATAATCTTTGCCATCAAATTCACTAAATATATCTTTTGCGCTTTTTCCAAAAATATTTGTTAGGGTATTTAATCGGCCTCTGTGTGCCATTCCCATCACAAACTCTTTTACTCCTCTTTCTGCAGCAGCTTTAATTAAGCTATCTAATGCTGGAATTAAACTCTCTCCACCTTCTAATGAAAACCTTTTTTGACCTACATATTTAGTATGCAAGAAGCTTTCAAAAGAAACTGCTTCATTAAGCTTCCTTAAAATAAGTTTTTTTTGAAGGTTATTATATTTTGGTTGATTAGAATTATCGTGTAATTTTTCTTGGATCCATTTTCGTTCTTCAGGCTTTCGAATATACATATATTCAACTCCTATAGATTCACAATAAATGGATTGTAAGTTTTTTAGAATATTTTCAAGTGAAGCTTCCCCTATTCCAACTATTTCTCCAGCTTTAAAAACTGTTTTTAAATCATGAACCGTAAGACCGAAGTTTTCTATATCCAATGTTGGACTATAAATTCTTCTATTTCTTACCGGATTTGTTTTTGTAAATAAATGACCTCTTGTTCGATAACCATCAATTAATTTAATTACCTGAAATTCTTTGTAAACATTTTCGTTAACAAGACCTTCATCTAATTCGACACCCAAGGCTTCGGCAGAACCATTTTCAATACCAAAATCAAATCCCTGAAAAAATGCTCTCCAACTTGGTTCTACCTCATCTGGAGACTTTAAATACGTATCGTAAAGTGCTGCGATAAATGAAGGGTGTACCGCATTGAGAAATGAATATTTATCCATAGTAGGACTTTAAGAGTCTAATTTGTTTAAAACAGTGCAAAAATACAATAATTACAATTAATTTATTCTTAATTTTTATATATTTAGGAGGCAATAAACCTAATTTATTAAAAGATGAAAAATCCTATTATACTCGTTGTGTTAATAATATGTTTTTCTTGTTTTCAAAGCTATTCACAAGAACAAGTAAGTGCACAAAAACTGAAATCTGATTTTTGGAAACATATTCAATTTGGTGGTGGTATTAGCTTAAGTTTTGGAAATGACTTTTTTAGCGGAACATTAGCTCCAAGTGCTGTTTATAGATTTAATGAAATATTTGCAACCGGAATAGGTATTAACATGACCTATAACAAACAAAAATATAGTTACAAATCTTATGTTTTAGGTACTAGTATTTTAGGATTATTTAACGTGATACCCCAATTGCAACTATCAGCTGAATTTGAACAACTTTATGTAAATAGAGATTTTGAAGATACTATTATAGTTGTGGGATGTAACACTTTTGATTGTGATCAAAGTTATTGGTACCCAGGATTATATTTAGGAGCTGGTTTTAGCACAGGACCGGTTACTATGGGAATTCGTTTTGACATACTCTACGATAGCGAAAAAAGTATTTACGGAAATCCCTATAATCCCTTTGTGAGATTTTATTTTTAATAATTATTTTTAAACCAAACCTTTTGCCATTCTCTAAGTAAAATACAATATGTTATTTTTTTTGAAATTTCATGAGTGTTATTTACTTCTGTTTTTTTTATTTTTTCTTCCGAAACATCAATTATATATAATAAGTTTAAATATTTAGAATAGTTATTCAAAATAAGATCAAGAATAGCATTATTCAATTTTAATGTTAAATCTGAAGGAGAAATATCCTTTATAAAATCTATATTGATATGGGCCCGTTTAAAGTCTTTATTTAACTGAAGCACTAAACTTTCATATAATAGCAATTCTTCAGATTGAATAATAATTTCTTCAGAAGTCAATACTGATTTTGTTTTATTCATTAAACTTTTCGATTCATTAATTGATCGCTAAACGATTTTAAAACTGCTTTATTTTTATCTGAAATATTAAGTTCTTGTATGATGCTATTTGCATTTTGAGTATACTTTATAATTTCTTGTAAAGATTCTTTAGCGGCTCCAGATTTCACATATAACTCTTTAACTTGTTGAACCTTTTCAGAAGGATCTTCAGGAAAACTTGAAAACAATTGCTTTAAAACTCTCGCATCTGATTCATTAGACTTTTGAAGCGTTTTTAAATATAAAAAAGTTTTTTTATTAGTAATAATATCACCTCCCACCTTTTTACCAAAGGTTTTTGGGTTTCCAAAACAATCTAAGTAATCGTCTTGTAATTGAAATGCAATTCCTAGATTCCTGCCAAATTCATAGGTATTTACTTTACAGTTTTCAGATGCTTCTGCTACTATGGCTCCCATTTTCATTGCTGCCCCTATAAGTACTGCTGTCTTATATTCAATCATTTTCAAGTATTCTGGAATTGTAACATCATTTCTTGTTTCAAAATCTACATCGTATTGTTGTCCTTCACAAACCTGTAATGCTGTCGTACTAAAAAGTTTAGCTAATTCACTAAATTTTTTAGGTTCATAATTTTCAAATAATTGATACGCCAAAATTAACAAGGCATCTCCAGAAAGTATTCCTGTATTTAAATCCCATTTATGATGTACGGTTTCTTTTCCTCTTCGCAATGGAGCTTCATCCATAATATCATCATGAATTAAAGAAAAATTATGAAACAATTCTAAAGCTAAAGCAGCTGGAAGGGCTTCTTTAAAATCTTTATTAAAAAAATCACAAGTCATTAAAGTTAAAACAGGTCTTAATCTTTTACCACCTAAGGAAACAATATACTTTATCGGCTCATAAAGTTTTTTTGGTTCTTTTATAGTTACAACTTCATTAAGATAGTTTTGAAGTGATTCTGCGTAATTTTCTATTCCTTCCATTCAAAAAGTTTTTACAAAAATACCATTCAAAAACCAATTATCAATCATAAAAATAAGTTTCCAATTTTAACTACTAAACTTATGTTAATACTTTAGAAACTTATTTTGTTCTTAAAGTTTCCTTGTTATATTTGCAAACACAAATTTTAAGATTTGAAAGAAAAAATATTAATAAAAGCAATCGATTTATTTATTAACTATGGGTTTAAAAGCGTTACTATGGACGATATTGCATCTGAAATGCATATCTCTAAAAAAACAATTTATTCTCATTTTAATAATAAGACAGAATTAGTGGAAGCCTCAACTTATCAGGTATTTGATACAATCTCAAAGGGTATTACTTGTATTTGTGCTCTGCATAAAAATCCAATAGAAGAGCTTTATGAAATAAAAAAATATGTGATGGTGCATTTAAAAAATGAAAAAACATCACCCCATTATCAACTTTGTAAATACTATCCAGAGATCAACGATGCGCTTAAGAAAAAACAGTTTGAATTAATTCAAGATTGTGTAGTTGATAATTTTAAAAGAGGGCTAAAACTAGGATTGTACAGAACCAATATTAATGTTGATTTTGTTTCAAGAATTTATTTTATAGGTATTACAGGTACAAAAGATGAAAATATTTTTCCACCTGAATTATTTTCCAAAAAAGAATTAATGAATAGTTTTTTAGAATATCACTTGAGAGGAATAATTACAAAAGAAGGATTAAACGCCCTCAATCACATTATAAAAAAGAACAATAATGAATAAAATATTCATCTTATTAGGTTTTACAATGCTTTCAAATATTAGTATTGCTCAACAAAACCAAAAGTATAATTTCACATTAGAACAAGCTATAGATTTTGCTTTAGATAGTAACTATACTGCTATTAATGCTCGAAGAGATATTGCTATTGCAATTAAGAAAAAATGGGAAACTACAGCTGGTGGTTTACCTCAATTAGATGCAAATATTTCTTATCAAAACAATTTAAAACAACCAACAACTCTTCTACCAGGTGAAATTGCTGGGGGAGAAGCTGGATCTTTTGTCCCTATAGTTTTTGGAACTAAACAAAATGCAACGCTAGGTGCAACTTTAACACAATTAATTTTTGATGGTAGTTATTTAGTAGGCTTACAAGCGGCAAAAACATTTTTAGATTATTCAGAAAACGCAGAAGAAAAAACGCAACTTGAAGTTAGAAGAGGCGTTATAAATGCTTATGGAAGTGTATTGCTTTCAAAAGAATTAATTGAAATTTTTGAGCTTAACAAAACTAATCTTGAAAAAAATATTTTTGAAACTAGGGCTTTTTATGAAAATGGATTCACAGAAGAAGAAAGTGTGGAGCAACTGGAAATTACGCTAATTAATTTGGAAACTCAATTAAAAAATTCAGAAAGGACATTAATAATCGCAAAACAAATGTTCAACCTAGCTCTAGGAATAGATGTGGAGAGCGAAGTAGTTTTACTTGATAACTTAACATCTTTAACACAACAAAATATTAGCCTTGAATTTTTAGAAGAAAACATAAAAATTGAAAATAATATCGATTATAAAATAGCAAATAACTTTACTGAACAACAGATTTTAAAATTGAAATTAGAAAAATCTTACTCCATTCCAAATCTTGTAGCATTTGTAAATTATGGAACACAAGCAAATAGTGACGACTTTAATTTCTTTAATAATGATCAAAAATGGTATCAATCATCAATAGTAGGTATTAGCATGAATATACCAATACTAAGTAGTGGATTAAGGAATGCAAAAACTCAACAAGCAAGAATAGCTTTAGAACAATCAGAAACTAATCTGACGGAAGCCTATCAAAAAGTTTTATTAGAAATAAATACTGCAAAAAATAATTATCGCTTTGCAGTTGAAATATATAATAACAACAAAAAGAATTTGGATTTATCGGAACGTGTTGAGAGAAAAAATGAAATAAAATTTTTAGAAGGACTTGCAACAAGTTTCGACTTGCGAACAGCACAAATACAATTATACACTGCTCAACAAAATTATTTCGAAGCCATGCTTAGAGTCATTACAACAAAAGCTGATCTTGAAACTGTATTAAACACACCCCAATTAAAAGCAACAAATTAATCACCACTATAATTTATTTTAAAATGAAAAATATATTTTTACTATTAACCTTAGCAATACTAACGATTTCTTGTGCTAATGATTCAAAATCTATAACATCAATTATAGAAAGTAAAGACCTCAAAAAAATAAGAAAACAACGCAATGAATTAGTTAGCGAACAAACTGCAATTATTAAAAAATTAAAAATTATTGATGAAGCAATATCTAGTTTAGATACGATTAAAAAATACCCTCTAGTAACTGCATTTCAGGTTAAAGTAACTGATTTTAATCACTTTTTAGAGTTACAAGGTAGTGTTGCAACCAAGCAAAATTTAATTTTATACCCAGAGTTTTCAGGACTTCTTAAAAAATTATTTGTCAAAGAAGGACAAAAAGTAGTGAAAGGTCAGTTATTAGCGACGATCGATGACGCTGGTTTATCCCAACAATTAGCACAAATGGAAGTGCAATTAAATTTAGCAAAAACTACGTTTGATAGACAAGAACGTCTTTGGAAACAAAAAATAGGTAGTGAAATCGAATTTTTACAAGCTAAGGCAACTTATGAAGGTCAAGAAAATGCTGTAACCCAAATGAAATCTCAATTAGAAAAAACTTCGGTTCGTGCACCATTCTCAGGTGTTATAGATGATATCATTTCAGAACAAGGAACTGTTGTTGGAGCAGGGGCTTCCCAATTATTAAGAATTGTAAACTTGGACAACATGTATATTGAAGTTGAAGTCCCAGAAGTTTATTTAAGCAGTATTGTACCGGGAAAAAACGTTGAAGTTTATTTTCCAGTTTTAGATGAAACCTTAAATACAAAAGTAGATCAAGCTAGTAATTTTATAAACCCAAGCAATCGAACTTTTAAAATTACAATTCCAATCAAAAACAAAGAAAAACTCATTAAGCCCAATCTTACCGCTAAAATTAAGATAAATGATTACACTAGTGAGCGAGCAATATTAATACCTCAGAGTATTATTTCAGAAAATTCATTAGGAGAGCAATACATTTTTATTGCTGATAACATCAATAAAGACAACGAAGCTATTGTTAAAAAAATGATTGTGAAAACTGGAAAAAATCAAGGAGGTTTTGTAGAAATTTTACAAGGTTTAGCAAGTAACGACATCATTATTAATGAAGGTGCTAGAAATGTGAAAGACGGTCAAAGTGTGAGAATTTTAAACGTGGAAAATAATGAGTAAAAAGAAAAAAAATATCAACAAAGAATTTGGTTTATCTTCTTGGGCAATCAACAACAAAACCACCATCTATGTGATGATGGTAATTATATTGTTTTTAGGAATATCCGCTTATTTTAGTATGCCTCGAGAAAGTTTTCCAGAAATTAAAGAAACTAAAATTTATGTCAGTTCTGTTTTTCCAGGCAATACAGCTGAAGATATTGAAAAATTAATAACAACACCCTTAGAAGACAAACTAAAAACATTGAGTAATGTTGTTAAAATTAACTCTACATCACAAGAAGATGTCTCTTCGATTGTAGTAGAATTTGATGAAGATATAGATGTTGAATTCGCCAAACAAAAAGTAAAAGACGAAATAGAAACTGAAACATCTGGAGAGGATTGGCCAATATTTAATGGTGCTAAGGTTGAACCCAATGTATTCGCTTTAAGTATGTCTGAAGAAATACCCATATTAAATATTAATATTTCTGGAGATTATCCCATTGGAAAATTAAAAGAATATGGCGAATATTTAGAAGATGAAATAGAAAACTTACCTGAAATAAAAAAAGTTGACATCCGAGGAGCTCAAATAAGAGAAGTAGAAGTTGCAGTAGATATCTACAAAATGATGGCTGCCAAAGTAAGTTTTAACGATGTTATTGGAGCCATAAATAATGGAAATATAACTATGTCTGCTGGGAATCTTATAGCTAGTGGTCAAAGAAGAACTATTCGCGTAATAGGAGAAATTACAGATCCTTCGGATTTAGAGAATTTTGTGGTAAAATCTGATAATGGCAGTCCAATTTATTTAAAAAACATTGCAGCTGTTTATTTTAAAGAAAAGGAGAGAACCACTTATGCAAGAGAGTTTGGTAATCCTGTGGTAATGCTTGATGTTAAAAAGAGAGTAGGAAAAAACATGGTTGCAGCTGCTGAAAAAATAAAAGTTATTGTTGAAAAAGCTAAAAAAGATATTTTTCCTAGTAATTTAAAAGTAACTATTGCTAACGATCAGTCTTCAAAAACTATTGGACAGGTAGATGATTTGGTAAATAATATTTTATTTGGGATTATTTTAGTAGTAACGGTTTTAATGTTCTTTTTAGGATTTAAAAATGCATTATTTGTAGGTTTTGCGATTCCTATGTCCATGTTTATGTCTTTAATGATATTAAACTATCTAGGTTATACCATGAACACTATGATTCTTTTTGGATTAATTATGGGGCTTGGTATGTTGGTCGATAACGGTATTGTAGTAGTAGAAAACGTATACCGTTTGATGGATGAAGAAGGAATCCCTAGAATTGAAGCCGCAAAACAAGGAATTAGTGAAATTGCCATTCCTATTATAATCTCTACAGCAACAACAATTGCAGCTTTTATACCTTTAGGACTTTGGCCGGGTGTTATGGGTGAATTTATGATATACCTTCCAATAACACTTTCTGTAGTATTAGGGTCCTCCTTATTTGTCGCCATCTTTTTTAATTCAGTAATGGTTTCTCAGTTCATGACCATAGAGGATAATGATATGCCCCTTAAAAAGATTATTACTTTGTCGATTTTTATTACCGGCATTGGATTACTAATTTTATTATTTGGTGGAGTTTATAAAGCATTAGGAAGTGTCATGATTTTCACCGCTATTATGCTTTGGGTTTACCGCTTTGGATTGCGTAAAATCGCCAATCGTTTTCAAACAAGAACCATCCCTAAATGGGAAAGAATATATGAAAAGATATTACGAGGAGCCTTAAAAGGTTATATGCCTTATGTGTTGTCCATTAGTACTGTAATTTTATTAATAATTTCCTTTGCTGGTTTTGGTTACTCTGTAGGAACCCAAAGGACCAAAATAGAGTTTTTCCCAGACAATACTCCCAATCAAATAATTGTGTATATAGAGTACCCTCAGGGTACCGATATTGAAAAAACAAATATTATTACCAAAGAAATTGAAGATCGTGTTTATGGAATTTTAGATGACGCTGAGTATACCGACGGTGTCTATAATTTTTTAATAGAAAGTGTAGTTTCTCAGGTTGGAGAAGGAGCTGGTAACCCTCAATCCGATGGAGGTTCTACTGCAGAAATGCCAAATCGTGGTAAAATTACTGCTTCTATGCGAGAATATAAATATAGAAGAGGAGCTGATAGCGAATTACTTCGGCAAAAGGTACAAGAAGCCCTGGTAGGTATCTTTCCTGGAGTATTAATTTCTGTAGAAAAAGATGCAAATGGACCTCCAGCTGGAGCACCAATTAACATTGAAATTGAAGGCCCAGATTATGCAGAGTTAATATTGGTTGCAGAAAAGATGAGGGAATTTATCAATACAAAAAACATTGCAGGAATTGATGAACTGAAAATTGATGTAAATAAATCTAAACCCTCTATGCAAGTTGAAATTGACCGTCAAAAAGCAGGAGAATTAGGAGTGAGTGCCGGACAGGTGGGTCAAATTTTACGAAATTCAATTTTTGGATCTAAAGCAGGGATTTATAAAGAAAATGGAGATGATTATGATATTTATGTTCGATTTAATAAAGAAGACAGGTATAGTACCAGTGCTTTATTTGATCAAAATATAATTTTCAGAGATGCTGCTTCAGGGAAAATTAAAGAAATTCCTATTTCTGTTATAGCCACACAAAAAAATAGTTCTGGATTTAGTGCTATAAAGCATAAAGATTCAAAACGTGTAGTAACCGTTTATTCTGCTCTAGCTCCAGGTTATACAGATGCAGGAGCAATAGTCTCAAACATTAGAGATGAAATGAAAAATTTTGCAGAATTGCCAAGTGATATTAAAATTGATTATACGGGTCAGATAGAGGAGCAAGAAAAACAGATGTCATTTTTATTGGGAGCTTTTTTTACTGGATTAGGGCTCATCTTTTTAATCTTAATTTTCCAATTTAACTCTGTTTCAAAACCAGCTATTATTATGCTTGCAATTTTTTTAAGTTTAATTGGCGTGTTTGGTGGAATTGTAATTACCGGTAGTGCATTTGTTATTATGATGACCATGATGGGTATTATTTCATTAGCGGGAATCGTAGTAAATAATGGTGTGGTATTACTTGATTATACTCAGTTATTGATTGATAGAAAAATGATTGCAAAAGGAATGGATGATAATGATTTATTAACTACTGATAATATAAAAGAATCTATTATTGAAGGAGGTAGAGCAAGGTTACGTCCAGTATTATTAACCGCAATAACGACCATATTAGGTTTAATCCCGTTGGCAATCGGTTTTAACATAAATTTCTTTACTTTATTTAGTGAATTTAATCCAAATATATATTTTGGAGGAGATAATGTTATGTTTTGGGGACCTTTAGCTTGGACTGTAATTTATGGTTTAATAGTTGCAACATTTTTAACACTGGTTATTGTTCCGATATTATTTTTTATTACCCATAAAATTAAATTAAAAATTCAATCCTGGAGAGGATTAAACAATACCGTTAACGGATAAAAACAAAACCCCTTTTCAATTGAAAAGGGGTTTTTAAAAATTAATGGAATTAGTTATTATTTAGAAACTAAACGATACTCCTGCGTTAATTATGGTACCATTAAAACCAAATTGATTTACTTCCCAGGATATTTAAAACGATCCTCTAAGACCATTACAAAATCAACTATTAATCCCAATTTTAATCTTTTTTTAAAAAGAACGTAAAATGCTCTTTTATCTTATTAAATTTGTAATCCTTAAAAGTGCTAAGGAAACTAATACTAAATAAATATTTTAGAATGTATAGAAGTCATACTTGTGGTGAATTAAGAGAAAGTCACATTAATAGTTCGGTAACTTTAGCAGGATGGGTACAAAAATCAAGAGATAAAGGATTTATGATTTGGGTAGATCTGCGAGATCGTTATGGAATTACACAGCTAATTTTTGATGAAGAACGCACTTCTAAAGACCTGATTGAAAAAACTAGATTATTGGGTAGAGAATTTGTAATTCAAGTTCAAGGAACTGTAATTGAAAGAGCCTCTAAAAACCCTAAACTACCTACAGGAAATATTGAAATTTTAGTTTCTAATTTTACAATTTTAAACAGTTCTCTTACGCCACCTTTTACCATTGAGGATGAGACCGATGGTGGTGACGATATTAGAATGAAATATCGCTATTTAGATATAAGAAGAAACCCTGTAAGAGAAAATCTTATTTTTCGCCATCAAGTAACCATGGCGGTTCGAAACTATCTTTCTGGAAAGGAATTTATTGAAGTAGAAACTCCATATCTTATAAAATCAACTCCTGAAGGAGCTCGAGATTTTGTTGTTCCTTCACGAATGAATGAAGGTCAATTTTACGCTTTACCCCAATCTCCCCAAACCTTTAAACAATTGTTGATGGTTGGCGGAATGGACAAGTACTTTCAAATTGTAAAATGTTTTAGAGACGAAGATTTAAGAGCAGATAGGCAACCAGAGTTTACGCAAATTGATTGTGAAATGGCTTTTGTAGAACAAGAAGACATTTTAAATATTTTTGAAGGATTAACCCGTTATTTATTAAAAGAAATTAAAGGAATTGAAATTGATAAATTCCCAAGGATGACCTATGACGACGCAATGCAACGGTATGGGAATGACAAACCAGACATTCGCTTTGGAATGGAGTTTGGGGAATTAAACAAATTTGCAAAACATAAAGATTTTACAGTTTTTAATACTGCGGAATTAGTAGTTGGTATTGCAATTCCAGGTGGTAATAGTTATTCTCGAAAAGAAATTGACAAACTTATAGACTGGGTGAGAAGGCCTCAAGTTGGTGCTTTAGGAATGGTGTATTCTCGTTGTAACGATGACGGTACTTTTAAATCTTCTGTAGA
>CAJXVL010000065.1 GCA_913061205.1 uncultured Flavobacteriaceae bacterium
AGATTCCTCTACGTCTCGTGGGCTCGGAGATGTGTATAAGAGACAGGAATTATTTTATGTTTCTCTTTTTAAAAATAAAACTGGATACTCTAAAATTAAAATTATAACAATGAAAAATAAAATTACTGCAGTACAAACTTTTCATGAAGCTTTTGGATTAGAAATGATGGATTCGCCAACCGCAAATTTAGATGCTCATAAAAACTTATTGCGTTATAAATTAATGCGTGAAGAGAATGAGGAATATTTAGATGCTGCAAATAACAAAGATCTTGTTGAAGTAGCTGACGCATTAGGTGATATGCTTTATATTTTATGTGGAACAATCATAGAACACGGAATGCAACACAAAATTGAAGAAGTTTTTAATGAAATTCAAAAAAGTAACATGAGTAAGCTAGGTGCAGATGGGAAACCTATTTTTAGGGAGGATGGTAAAGTATTAAAGGGGCCTAATTACTTTAAACCCGATATTAAAACTATTTTAGATAGATAATTAGCATGGTAATTTTAATCTTACTTACTGCTTACTAAATACCTCCATCCAAATCTGTCTTCAGATTTATTATATTGAATTTCCATTAGTTTAGTCTTAAATATTTTGGCAAAACTAGTGGTGGTTTTTGGTAAATAATAAACCTCTTGTTGATAACTAAAGTCACTAATAGAGCTTATTACTGCTGCGGTACCCGTACCAAATATTTCTTTTAAGCTATTGTTTTTAGATGCCTCAATTAATTCTTGAATTGTAATGCGATGCTCTTCTACAGCGATGCCATCTCTTTTTGCAAGAGCGATAATACTTTTTCGGGTAATTCCGTTTAATATGCGATCACTAATTGGAGCAGTCACTAAAGTGTCATTTATTCTAAAAAAGACATTCATAGTTCCAGCTTCTTCTAAATATTTATGTTCCTTAGCATCTGTCCAAATTACTTGGTGAAATCCTTTTTCTTTTGCAAGATTAGTAGGATAAAATTGAGCAGCATAATTTCCGGCAGCTTTTGCAGCACCAACACCCCCATCAGCAGACCTGCTATAATACTCAGCGATAACTACTTTAATATCTCCATGATAGTATGCGTGAGCTGGAGAACATATTATCATAAACTTATATTCATTAGAAGGTGATGCAGAAACACCACATTCTGTAGCAATAACAAAAGGACGAATATATAGTGAGTTGCCAAATCCAGGTTTGATCCAATCTTTATCTAGCAGAAGTATGGATTCTAATGCTTCAAAAAAAAGTTCTTTTGGAAATTCAGGAATAGCTAATCTTTTAGATGATTTATTAATTCTATTAAAATTATCTTCTGGTCTAAATAACCATATTTTACCTTGGTCATCTTTATAGGCCTTCATTCCTTCAAAAACTGCTTGTCCATAGTGAAATACTTTTGCAGCTGGTGAAATTGATAAATTTCCAAAAGGTCTAATAGTAGGGTTGCTCCAGGAGCCACTTTTAAAATCACACTCAAACATATAATCGGTAAAGTCATTACCAAATATTAGATGATTGAAATCCACTTCATTTATACGTGATTTTTCAATATATTTTATTGGTATTGAGTGATTCTTTTTTGTACTCATGAACTTGAATTTAACAGTGCACAAAAGTAACTAAAATCAAGCTATTTTCCCTTAAAAAGTATTAATTTTGTTTATAATTAAAACTGTAATATCATGAAAAAACTAATCGTGCTCTTGAGTATTTTTACACTATTATTCGCTTGTAAATCTGAAAATAAAGAATCGAAAGTTCCTGATACAACTGAAATAAAACCCAAATTAGAGGAATCTTACAGTTCATTTGGAGAAAAAATTTCAGATAAAAATTTATTATCTAAAAAAGAAATAATAGAGACTTATAAAAATTTAAAAGTTGGGGATACCGCAATTGTGAAATTTGCAGCAAAAGTAAATGAAGTTTGTCAATCTAAAGGTTGTTGGATGCGTTTAAGTATTGGTGATGAAGAAGCAATGGTGAAATTTAAAAATTATGGTTTTTTTATGCCAAAAAACATTGCTGATAAAGAAGTAATTGTTCACGGAAAAGCATTTGTAGCAGAAATATCTATTGAAGAACAACGCCATTATGCAGAAGATGCTGGAAAAAGTGAAGAAGAGATTGCTGTAATAATTCAAGTTGAAAAAACATTATCATTTGAAGCTGATGGAGTATTGCTAATTGAATAATGATGTTTTTTTAATTATTAATTAACTATATATTGAAACGTAAAATAATTATTACTGATGATGGTTCTACTACCATTCATTTACCTGATTTAGATGAGCAATACCATTCAAAGCACGGTGCCATTCAAGAGGCTTATCATGTTTTTATAAATACGGGTTTAGAATACTTATTGAAACAATTGCAACCCAATCCATTAAAAGTATTAGAAATTGGATTTGGGACCGGTCTTAATGCTTTTATTACTTTATTAGAAGCCGATAAAAATAAAATTCCAATAAGTTTTACGGGTGTTGAAGCGTATCCAATATCGCCTTTAGAAATTGAAAAACTCAACTATCCTTTGCTGTTAAATAGTACTGAGGCATATTTTAAAAAATTACATCAAAGTGAATGGGAAAAACAGATTCGTATCTCAACTCATTTTTCAATATTAAAAAGGAAACAATTCTTTTCTGAAATCACCGATAAAAATAATTTTCATTTAATTTATTTTGATGCCTTTGGAGCTAGAGTTCAACCTGAATTGTGGACCGAACAAATATTCAAAAAAATGTATACTGCCTTAAAAAAAGGAGGTGTATTAGTCACTTATTCTGCAAAAGGGAGTGTTAGAAGAGCAATGCAAACTGTTGGTTTTGAAGTTGAAAGACTTCCTGGGCCTCCTGGTAAAAGGGAAATGTTGAGAGCTCGTAAAATTTAATATTTTATTGGTTTTAATATTAAAAATAATACAAATATCATTTTATTTTTTAAATGACATTATGACATTTAATGATAATTGGCAGTACTTTTGCAAACATTAAATTTAAAATAGTATAAAAATCAAATATTCTCATTAATGAGTAAAAAAAATAAATACGAAAATGAAGTTGTTGAAGAGGAATTATTAACTGCCGAAAAAGAAACAACTCCAGACGAAACTATTGCTGATATTGATCCTGTAGAGGAATTAAAATCTAATTTAGAAAAAGAAAAAGATAGAAATCTTCGTCTTTTTGCAGAATTTGAAAATTTTAAAAAACGTACTAGTAGAGAACGTATTGAATTGTTTTCAACTGCTAGCGAAGGTGTTATGGTATCATTACTTCCTGTATTGGATGATTTTGACAGGGCACTTTCAGAAATTGAAAAATCTGATTCTGCTGCACATTTAGAAGGTATTATTTTAATTAATAATAAGCTACGTGAAAATTTAAAGGCCAAAGGATTAACCATTATAGAAACAAATCAGGGCGATGTTTTTAATGCTGATATCCATGAGGCAATTACTCAAATTCCTGCTCCAAATGATGACTTAAAAGGTAAAGTCATTGATGTAATTGAAAAAGGATATGTTTTAGGTGAAAAAATAATACGTTTCCCAAAGGTAGTTATTGGACATTAATCCGAAATAATTAAAACAAATAACAAAATCACGTGAAGGAAGATTTTTATAAAATATTAGGAGTTTCTAAAGGAGCATCTGCTACAGAAATTAAAAAAGCATACCGTAAAAAAGCTATTGAATTCCATCCAGATAAAAACCCTGGTGATTCTAAAGCCGAAGAGAAGTTTAAACAAGCTGCAGAAGCTTATGAAATATTAAGCGATGCAGACAAAAAAGCTAAGTATGACCGTTTTGGTCACCAAGCTTTTGAAGGCGGCGGTGGCGGAGGCTTTGGTGGCGGAGGCTTTGGCGGTGGCGGCATGAATATGGATGATATTTTCAGTCAATTTGGTGATATTTTCGGCGGCGGCGGCGGCGGCGGATTTAGTGGGTTTAGTGGTGGAGGTCGAAGAGCTCAAGTTAAAGGTAGTAATTTAAGAATTAGAGTTAAATTAACGCTAGAAGAGATTGCTAACGGAGTTGAGAAAAAAATTAAAGTAAAACGAAAAAAAGTAGCTAAAGGTACAAGTTATAAAACATGTACTACCTGTAATGGTAGCGGTCAAGTAACTAGAATTCAAAATACTATTTTAGGTAGAATGCAAACTTCAGCTCCTTGTAATACATGTGGCGGTTCAGGACAATCAATAGATAAAAAACCTTCAAATGCAGATGAACATGGAATGCTTCAAACCGAAGAAACGGTTTCTATTAAAATTCCTGCTGGAGTTGTAGAAGGAATGCAATTAAAAGTTTCTGGAAAAGGAAACGAAGCTCCAGGAAATGGTATTTCAGGAGATTTATTAGTCGCAATAGAAGAAAAAAATCACGATACTTTACAAAGAGAAGGTGATAACCTTCATTATGATTTATATATTAGTATTTCCGATGCTGTTCTAGGAACATCTAAAGAAATTGATACGGTTAATGGAAAAGTAAGAATTAAAATAGAGCAAGGGGTACAAAGCGGAAAAATTCTTCGTCTTCGCAATAAAGGAATTCCGAGTATAAACAGTTATGGAACAGGAGATTTACTAGTTCATATAAATGTTTGGACGCCAAAAACATTGAACAAAGAACAAAAAGAGTTTTTTAAGAAAATGATCGATGATGATAACTTTGATCCTAAACCTGAGAAGGGAGATAAATCATTTTTTGAAAAAGTAAAAGATATGTTTTCATAAAGTTACGTTTATTAAATAATTTTTATTACATTTGAGAATCACTATAATTTATAGTGGTATTTTTTCTTTTTCATAGCAATTTTTTCCCATCCTTTATTAAGTTAAAGGGTGGGTTTTGTTTTATAAGTACTTTTGTTTTGGGTATTACAATCAGTTGATTTACTAATAAACTATTTAAATAAATTGCGATAGCTATATAACTTTATTTACAAAATAATACATTTACGTTTTGAAAAATAAAAACCATGAATAATCTTTTAGTAACTAATAATGTATCTAAATCTTTCGGATCCTTTAAAGCATTAAATAATATAAATATTGAAGTTCCAAAAGGTTCCGTATTTGGTTTGTTAGGACCTAATGGTGCTGGAAAAACCACATTAATTAGGATTATTAATCAAATAACAATGCCAGATTCAGGTTCCGTTTTTTTAGATGGAAAGCCATTGCATCCAAACGATATTAAAAATATAGGGTATTTACCCGAAGAAAGAGGTTTGTATAAATCTATGAAAGTTGGCGAACAAGCAATGTATTTAGCTCAATTAAAAGGACTTTCTAAAACAGAAGCTAAAAAAAGACTTATATATTGGTTTGATAGATTGGGTATTGATGGTTGGTGGAATAAAAAAATTCAAGAATTATCTAAAGGAATGGCTCAAAAAATTCAGTTTGTGGTTACGGTTTTACACCAGCCAAAACTGTTGATATTTGACGAGCCTTTTAGTGGTTTTGATCCTATTAATGCCAATTTAATAAAAGATGAAATATTGAGATTAAAAGAGGAAGGAGCAACGATTATTTTTTCTACCCACCGCATGGAATCGGTGGAGGAAATGTGTGATCATATCGCATTAATAGATAAATCAAATAAAATATTAGATGGAAAATTAATAGATATTAAAAGAGCATATAAATCCAATACATATAAAGTTGGGATTGCACCAAATAACCCAGATACTATTCAAGAAATATTAAAAGAAAAATTTGATTCAGTCCCCATCTATTTTAGAAGTATTAATGATGAGAAACAGTATAAAATAAAATTACCAAAAGCTTCTTCTAAAAATGATTTAGTAAATTATCTCACATCACTTGGTCAACTGTCTCATTTTGAAGAAGTAATTCCTTCAGTTAGTGATATATTTATTGAAACTATTCAAAATAATTAAGAAGCCTGATGAATCACTTACAGTTAATTATAAGAAGAGAATATTTAAATAAGATTCGCAATAGGTCTTTTATATTAATGACTTTTTTAAGCCCCATTATTATGGTTCTTATTTTTACAGTAGTTGCTTATTTATCTCAATTAAATAACGAATCTGTGAATACCATAAACATCCTTGATGAAAGTGGTTTGTTTGCTAATTCTTTTAAAAATTCTGAAACTATAAATTATACCAATTTAGAAAATATTTCATTAAATAAAGCAAAATTAGCAACCGAAACATCAGAAGTATTCGGACTCTTATATATTCCAAAAGCACCAGTATTAGACGATTTTTCAGAATCTGTTATCCTTTATTCAGACGAGTCTCCTTCCATAAGTATGATGAGAAGTATTGAAAATGAAATTGAGAATAGGGTAAATGTTTTAAAATTAGAAGAATTTGGAATTGATGCCAAACAGATTAAGGAATTAAGAATCAATATAGATGCTAAAATTGAAACCTTTGAGGGTAAGAAAACATCAAAATTAGGTGCTGGTTTAAAATTAATATTTGGAGGAATTGCAGGTTATTTGCTTTTTATGTTTATCATTATTTACGGTAATATGATTATGAGAAGTGTCATTGAGGAAAAGACAAGTAGAATTATTGAGGTTATTATTTCTTCTGTTCAACCTATTAAATTATTATTGGGAAAAATTTTAGGTACAACCCTAGCAGGCGTAACACAATTTGCTGTTTGGATCGTTATTATATTACTTTTGAATACGGTAATTTCTTCCATTTTTGGAATTGATCCCTCCGCAATTCAATCTCAACCACAAGAAATTTTAGGCGAAACTTCTAATTCGCAACAAATTATTACAGATGTATTAGTAGAAATAAATAATTTGCCAATTTATAACCTACTAGTCATGTTTATGTTCTTTTTTATAGGTGGATATTTGCTTTATAGTTCATTATATGCTGCGATCGGTGCAGCTGTTGATAATGAAACTGATACGCAGCAATTTATGTTGCCTATTTTAATGCCATTAATATTGGGAATGTATGTTGGTTTTTTTACTGTTATTGATAATCCCCACGGTATAGTATCACAGGTTTTTTCATATATTCCTTTAACATCACCAGTTGTTATGCTAATGCGTATACCCTTTGGAGTACCTATATGGCAACAAATTTTATCTTTAGTAATTTTATTTGCTACTTTTATGGGAACTGTTTGGTTTGCATCTAAGATATATAGGGTAGGGATATTGATGTATGGTAAAAAAGCAAGTTATAGGGAGATCATTAAATGGCTTAAATATTAATTAAGTAAAAAAACTAGTTGAAAATATTTGATTTAGCTATTACTGTAGTTGTAAGCGTCTTTTATTACCTTTACAAAGAGCTTTTAAACAATGCGATAGTTATATCCAATCACAAGCTTTATTTTATAAGGAACGTCACAAACATATAATAGATACTTAATGGGTAAGATGTCAAAGATATTAATCATAGAAGATGAAGTTTCAATTCGAAGAGTGTTGGTGAAAATACTTTCAGAAGAAAACACTAATTATAAAGTTTCGGAAGCGGAAGATGGACTCAAAGGTATTGAATTAATTAAAAAAGAAAATTTTGATCTTGTTTTATGTGACATAAAAATGCCTAAAATGGATGGTATTGAAGTTTTAATAGCTTCTAAAAAAATAAAACCTGAAATTCCTATTGTAATGATATCTGGCCATGGTGACTTGGACACAGCAGTTCATGCTATGCGTTTAGATGCATTTGATTATATATCAAAACCACCAGATTTAAATAGGTTATTGAATACGGTTCGGATTGCTTTAGATCGTAAAGAATTAATTATTGAAAACAAGCGACTAAAGAAAAAAGTTAGTAAGAAATATGAAATGATAGGAGCGTCTCCTTCTATTATTCATGTTAAAGAAATGATAGAGAAAGTAGCTCCAAGCGAAGCAAGAGTATTAATTACAGGAGCAAATGGTACTGGGAAAGAGTTGGTGGCTCATTGGCTCTATGAAAAAAGTGATCGTTCTAAAGGTCCTTTAATAGAGGTTAATTGCGCGGCAATACCAAGTGAATTAATTGAAAGCGAGTTGTTTGGTCATAAAAAAGGAAGTTTTACAGGAGCGGTAAAAGATAGAGCTGGGAAATTTGAAGCAGCTAATAACGGGACTATTTTTTTAGATGAAATTGGTGATATGAGTTTATCTGCCCAAGCCAAAGTTTTAAGGGCTTTGCAAGAAAACAAAATAAGTAGGGTAGGTAGTGATCATGATATTAACGTAAATGTTAGGGTATTAGCAGCAACTAATAAAAATTTAAAACAGGAAATTGCTAACGGAAATTTTAGAGAAGATTTGTACCATAGATTGGCGGTAATATTAATTAAAGTTCCAGCATTAAACGATAGAAGAGATGATATTCCTTTACTTATTAAATATTTTAGTGATAAAATCACAGAAGAACAAGGTATTACTCATAAAAATTTCTCAGAAAAAGCAATTTTATTATTACAAGAATATGATTGGACTGGAAATATTAGAGAACTTAGAAATGTAATTGAACGTTTAATTATATTAGGTGGAGATGAGGTTTCCGAAAATGATGTAAGTTTATTTGTCAGTAAATAAATTTCATCAAATTAGCTTGGTATATTCTTTCTTTAATAGTTTTTATTTTTGATTCATATTGCTTCAAGCATTAAAGAATATCAATTAATTCCTGAAATCTAAGCTAAGCTTTACAATATAAAAAAATATTAGAAAATGAATAATCACCTAATAATCACCCTATGAAAAAATTAGTTATATCAATTTTATTGATTTCTATTAGTACAACAGGAATTTCTCAAAAAGTAAATAAGAAAGATTCAACTATTATAAAGCAAATATTTGACACTTCATTAACTGATGGTGCTAGTTATGAATGGCTAGATTATATGTCTAATAATATTGGTAGTAGACTTTCAGGATCCTTAGGTGCAGAGTTAGCAGTTACCTTTACTAAGGAGCAAATGGAAGAATTGGGAATTGACAAAGTTTGGTTACAACCCGTGATGGTTCCAAAATGGACAAGAGGAGCTCAAGAGTATTCTTATATAGAAACATCTCCAGGAGTAACTTCGTTAGCGGATATTTGTGCATTAGGAGGATCGGTACCTACTCCTTATGGGGGTTTAAAAGCAGCAGTTGTTGAGGTTAAAAACTTTGAAGAACTAAGGGGTTTAGGAAGGGAAATAATTGAAGGAAAAATTGTTTTTTATAATAGACCAATGCAGGATAATCTAATTCAAACAATGAATGCTTATGGAGGTGCCGTCGATCAACGGTATTCGGGTGCCGAAGAAGCAGCAAAATATGGTGCTGTAGGAGTTATAGTAAGATCGATGAGCCTTAGTCAAGATGATTTTCCTCATACGGGTGCTATGAGCTATGGTAATACCCCAGAACACCTTCGCATTCCTGCTTGTGCAATTAGTACAAACGGAGCTAATTATTTAAGTGTAACATTAAAATTGCAACCCGATTTATTATTTTATTTTAGTCAAAATTGTAAAACTTATCCAGATGTTCAATCCTATAATGTGATTGGTGAAATTACAGGAAGCGAAAATCCAAATAAATTTATTGTGGTTGGAGGTCATTTAGATTCGTGGGACTTAGGTGATGGTTCACATGATGACGGTGCAGGATGTGTTCAATCAATGGAGGTATTACGTGTTTTTAAAAAAATCGGATATCAGCCAAAAAATACCATAAGAGCAGTCATGTTTATGAATGAAGAAAATGGATTAAGAGGAGGGATTAAATATGCGTCAGAAGCAAAAAGAAAAAACGAATACCATGTATTTGCTTTAGAAAGTGATTCTGGTGGATTTACTCCAAGAGGATTTTCTTTTGATGCAAGCGATGCTAATTTCACTAAAATTAAATCTTGGGATATTTTATTTGAACCTTATTTAATTAATAGGTTTGTAAAAGGGGGGAGTGGAGCAGATATAGGTCCATTAAAAAAAGAAGGAATGGCTACTGTTTTAGCAGGATTAAACCCAGACTCACAGCGTTATTTTGAATATCATCATGCAGCCAATGATACGTTCGATAAAGTAAATAAACGTGAATTAGAATTAGGAGCAGCTGCAATGACGAGTATTATTTATTTGATTGATAAATATGGTTTGCAATAGTTTTATCAAATTAAGCATGATCTATTTTAAATACTTGTTTTGCTTTTGCTAATATAACGTCTGCACCTAAAATCTAAAAAGACAGTCACCTAACAAAGATTAAACTAGAACTATTGATAAGGAGGGCTTAATGGTTCCAGTACTAAAAACACCTAAATAACTAAAGTAACCCAATAAAAATAACAGGTCAAAAATTCTACAAAACAATATGCAAGCTGAAAATATATTAATAAAAATAGCAGGGTTTTTAGGAGTTTTGGCCTTAGTTCAATTCATTGTAGTTTTGATATTAGATTCCTGGGGGATTATCGATGCGAGTAATGGATTAGGTTCGGGATTATTTCTCATTGGATTGGGTTTAATCTCAGTTATTATTGCTACTGTGGGATTGCTTTTCAATGTGATTAAAAAATGGAAGAAATAATTAAGCCTTGCATTATATCAAAACCATGCACTTAATTGTTGGTGGTTTTTCCAGGATAATTTTTATTTTATGTTACATCATAAAAAGATATTTATTTTTGTTAATAAACTACAAAAGTAGCTAGTTCATCCAATAAGGTATTTTTAAAATCTGCAATCTTCTAATTCAATAATTATATTGGAATAATAGGTGATATTCTTTAAATAAAATTTGTTTGGGAATAGTTGTTTTACTATTTTTATAATCTAACCTTAAAAATCATAAATTATGAAAAAATCAACTATTTTATTTTTTTTCCTTTTTACATTCTTTGTTGTTAATGTTTTTGGTCAAGCCAGACAAGAATTAAATTTTGGTCTTGTAGGTGCTAATTACGAAATACCAGTTCAAAAGAATATAACAATAGCACCTGGGGCATCAACTAACTTTGATTTTAATTGGTTAACATTAAGTGTAAGAGGTAATTACTATTTTGATAATTTATTTGAAATAACAAATGAGTCTTGGGATGTTTATGGTGGTTTAGCAGCGGGTTATTCCTTTTATAATGGAGACGGTAAAGAAGATAGTGATTTTGATCTTGGACTTCACGTAGGTGGTAGGTGGTTTTGGAACGAGAAATGGGGGGTTTATTTAGAACTTGGTGGAGGAAGTGTACAAGGTATGAACGGTGGTATTGGATTGACAGTAAAACTGTAATTTTTTTTTACAATAATCTTATTAATTAAAGGTATTATCAATAAAAAAATTAGCTGCTTATCAATCAATGAATAAGTAGCTAATTTTTTTTATTTTTTAAAATAGGAACTTTGTTTTCTATGTATTCCACAGGTTTTTGCACTTGTTTTGGAGCTTTAAATCGATAACCAAAAAATAGATAAAAATTGTTTTTTATATGCTGTAAGGATATAAAATCTTCATCGTATTTATTGCCATTTAATTTATATTTAAATTCTCCCCCAAAATATATTTTTTTCCCATTATAACCTGCAGAAACCCCTGTCTCAAATGTTAAGTTAACTAACTGTCTCTTATACACATCTCCGAGCCCACGAGACGTAGAGGAATCTCGTAT
>CAJXVL010000066.1 GCA_913061205.1 uncultured Flavobacteriaceae bacterium
TCCTCTACGTCTCGTGGGCTCGGAGATGTGTATAAGAGACAGTCATAATTGTTTAATTATTGGTTAATCTATCAATCTCTTGTTGATAATCATATTGTAAATCTTCGTGTAGTAAAGAAATCTTTTTTTCTACAAAATCCATATTCCTTTGAAACAAATTAGCCAAGGCTTTACTTTTAAATATAGATGGAGAAAATTGCTTTAACTTTCTTGAAAAGTAGAGTAGGAGCTCAACTTCAGTTTCTTTGTTTTGTGAATAACGAATGTATTTTTTTAAAAGTCTTAGTATTTTTCGAATACTTTTTCTCATGTAAAAATAGCTGTCTGTATTTATAGAATCAAATTCAAGATCTATTTTTCTTTGGATACTTTCGATGTATTTTTCTTCATCTGAAATTTCAAATAACAAATAAGTTAATAGTTCTTTGTTTTCTTTCTTAAAGCGAGATAAACGAAGGCAAATTTCTAATAGCTCACTATGAGATTTGTAATTTAGTTCTGTTTTTACTTCTTTTAAAGTTGCAGCTTTCATGTAATGCAAAGATAATTGTTTAATTAATAAACTCTAGTCAACTCACCATATTCTAATATCTTTCCGGTTGTTGTTTTTAATGAAAGTTTTTTAATGTCTATATTTTTTGACGGAAAATACGCTTGAACTGTATTCCTAATAAGTTCTTCTTTTAGTTTTGGAGAATACGTATTTATAATCAAAAATCCTTTTTTACTTAATAATTCACTTGCTATTTCAACCAGTTCAGGAAATCTTGTCTCTATTTTCCATCGTTCTTTCTTAATACCTATTCCAAATGCTGGTGGGTCCATGATAATACCATCATATTTTTTACCTCTTTTAACTTCTTTTTTTGCAAACTTTAATGCGTCATCTAAAACCCAATGAATTCCTTCTTGTTTGGAACTTTCCATATTGTTTTTGGCCCAAGTAATAATTTGTTTTACGGAGTCGCAATGATACACCTCACTATTTTTAGAATTTGCTATTAAAGAAGCTCCTCCAGTATATGCAAAGAGATTTAAAAACTTTGAGTTATTAGAAAGATGATTACTAATAAACTCCCAATTAATCTGTTGTTCAGGGAATATACCCAGATGCTTAAATTTTGTTAGGCGTAAGTTAAACACACATTTATTAAATGAAATTTGCCAATTTGGAATTTCATGATTATTTGATACAGGAAAATTTTTTTTTAATGAACTCCAAGCTCCTGCATTAGCACTTAATTCAATAAACTCATAATGCGCTCTTTGATTCCATTCATTTATTGAAAGTACAGGCTTAAAGTAAGCATTTCTATCAGGACGGATGGTAATAATAGTTCCCCAACGCTCTAACTTTTTATTATCTCCAGCATCAATTAGTTCATAATCTGGCCAATGCTTGCTATAAATACGTTTCATGACTTAAATTAAAGGAATCTAAAATTATCATTATTCAAATTTTGCTTATTGCTGTTAAATGCTAAATTTATTTAATTAAAATTTCCAAGCAACAAATCTACTCTTCTTGCTGCCTTGTGTCATATTAATTGTTTTTCGTGTGACTTTAAGTTTGTCTAATTGTTTATAGATCTTGGATAAGTTTTCTTTTTTTGAAACTAAAGTTGTAAACCAACCAACTTGTTTTTTATAAACAATACTTTGCTTGATCATTCTTTTTATAAATAAAGCTTCTCCACCATTACACCAAAGTTCATTGGCTTGTCCACCGAAATTAAGAATGATATCTTTTTTTGTTTGATAGGGTTGGGCATCTTTCTCAAGATTTCTTAATTTTTTTAATGTTCCTTTACTAGCATCTTCTTTTGAAGAATGAAAAGGTGGGTTACACATTGTGAAATCGAAATATTCTTTATCAGAAATTATTCCTTCAAAAATATTAGCATTATTGTATTGCTGTCTAATTTCTATATGTTTCTTTAATTTTTCTAAACTTTTAATATTTTTTTTAGCAGAAGTAATTGCATTGGGATCAATGTCTGCACCAACCATATCCCAATGATAAATTTGTGCTCCTAAGATGGGATATATACAATTGGCTCCCATTCCAATATCGAGTCCTTTGATGTTTTTTGGAGATTTATTTTCTGCCAATAAATCATCTAAATAATGAATATAATCAGCCCTTCCAGGAATAGGGGGACACAAATAATGCGTCGGAATATCCCAATCTGAAACTTGATAATGATGTTTTAATAATGCTTTGTTTAAATTTAATACTGCATCAGTAGATGAAAAATTTATCGTTTGAGTTTGATGATCATTTACAAAAACAAAGGGTTCTAATTTTGGATGACTCTTTATTAATTCATCAAATTGGTAGGCGTCGTTATGAAGATTTTTTGAATGCAATTTAGTTGTTTTTTAGATTTGCAAAGCTACAATTAAAAGATCTAACCTAAGATGTAGTTTAATATGCTTTTTAAAGTAGTACTTTTGGAAAAATTTTTTAGGATGGAATCTTTTTCAAGTTTTAAAATATCAAAGCAATTGCAATACGCAATTGAAGATTTAGGGTATGAAAATCCTACTCCAATACAATCACAATCTTTCCCTGTTATTCAATCTGGAAAAGACATGGTAGGTATTGCCCAAACAGGTACGGGTAAAACTTTTGCTTATATGTTACCAATACTACAGGGTCTTACTTTTTCAAATCAATTACAGCCAAGGGTATTGGTAATAGTTCCGACCAGAGAGTTGGTCATTCAAGTTGTTGAAGAGATTGAAAAATTTGCTAAATATATGACGGTCCGAGTCATTGGAGTTTATGGGGGAGTTAACATAAATCGCCAAAAAGAAGCAGTTAGTCTTGGAACAGATATCATTGTAGCAACCCCAGGTAGGTTGTATGATTTGGTTCTAAGTAGGGCTTTACAATTAAAATCAGTTAAAAAATTAGTGATTGATGAAGTTGATGTTATGCTTGACTTAGGTTTTAGATTTCAACTTATCAATATCTTTGAACTGTTACCGAGTAGGCGACAAAATGTAATGTTTTCTGCTACTATGACCGCTGATGTTAATGAGTTAATTCATGATTTTTTTCAGGCACCTTCAACAATTTCAGTAGCTGTTAGCGGTACACCTTTAGATAATATTTCACAATATTGTTATTCAGTACCTAATTTTTATACAAAGGCTAATTTATTAAAACACTTACTCCAAGATAGCGAAGTTTTCAGAAAAACTTTAGTATTTGTTTCTAATAAAAAAAGTGCAGATTTACTCTTTGAGGAATTAGAGAGCTATTTTACCACTGAAGTTGCAGTAATCCATTCCAACAAAACACAAAATTATAGAATTCGTTCCATTGAAAACTTTAACGAAGAAAAAACAAGGATATTAGTTACCACTGATATTATGGCTCGTGGATTGGATTTAAATTTAATTTCACATGTAATAAATTTTGATACTCCTGCATTTCCTGAAAACTATATGCATCGCATTGGTCGTACAGGTAGAGCTGAACAAGAAGGAACCTCTTTATTGTTTTCAACAATAGCAGAACAGCCAACTAAAGAGGCTATTGAAGAGTTAATGGGTATAGAAATTCCAATTATTGAAATGCCTTCAGAAATTGAAATTTCAAAAAAACTCACTTATGATGAACAACCTAAACTTAAAGAGGGATATAATCCTATAAAAGATGGAGGTGAAGGAAAAGGTTTTCATGAAAAGAAGGATAAAAACAATAAAGTAAATAAAGGAGGGTCTTACAAAAGAATCATAAAAAAGAAATATAAAAAGCCTAAAACTAAGGGCGATAAAAATTTCAATAAGCGAAATAAGAATAAATAATAAACTAATAATTATACCATTGGAAACTGTACACGATAAAAAGTCTGATAAAGAGTTATACGATTATCAAAAAGGAGCGATATCTAAAATATTTGAAAAGTTTGAAACTGCTCCAGAAGATTTCCACTTATTATATCAATTACCAACTGGTGGAGGTAAAACAGTTATATTTTCTGAAATTGTCAGGCAATATTTAAAACATCACAATAAAAAAGTTTTAGTGATGACTCACCGTTTAGAGTTATGCCGTCAAACATCAGATATGCTTACTAGTTTTGGAGTCAACAATAAAGTTGTGAATAGTACTGCAAATCTTGATGATCAAGCTTCTTATAGCTGTTTTGTAGCTATGGTTGAAACTTTAAACAACCGTTTAAATGAAGGTATATTAGATATATCAGATATTGGTTTGGTAATTATTGATGAGGCACATTATAATTCATTTATAAAGCTTTTTAAATTTTTTGATAATTCTTTTATTCTTGGGGTTACTGCTACGCCTTTAAGTTCTAATAAGAATTTACCCATGAAGGATAATTATGATGAATTGATTTCAGGTGAGACCATTGAAAACTTAATTGAAAATGAATTTTTGGCCAAAGCTGAAATATTCCAATACAATATGGGGCTTACTGCCCTGGAAGTAGGATCTAATGGAGATTATACAGTAAAGTCTTCCGAGGATCTATACACTAGTAATGCAATGATGGACAACTTGTTGCAAGCTTATTCAAATCATTCCAAAGGAAAAAAGACGTTGATATTTAATAATGGTATAAATACTTCCATCCAAGTTTATTATACGTTCCGTGCTGCAGGACTTCCTATTAAACACTTAGATAATACTGCTACCAAGAAACAACGAGCAGAAATTATAAAATGGTTTAAAGAAACGCCCGATGCTATATTAACTTCAGTAAGTATATTAACTACTGGATTTGATGAGCCAACAATCGATACCATTATTTTAAATAGAGCAACAAAATCGTTAACTTTATACTATCAAATGATTGGTAGAGGATCTCGTATATTAAACAATAAATCTGTGTTTAATGTTATAGATTTAGGAAATAATTGTCATCGTTTTGGTGCTTGGGGAGCAAATTTAGATTGGCAAACGATCTTTCGATCACCAGATTATTTTGTAGAACGTATATTAGATGATGAAGACATAGAAAATAATTTTAGATTTGAAATGCCTCCAGAAATAAGGGAGTTATTTTTAAATTCCAAAGAGGTATATTTTGATATTAAATCTACTTATTCTGTCGCTACTGCTAAAGGAGAGTCTTCAAAAGTAATATTAGAAAGATCAATTGCTCAACATGCGCTTATATGTATCGAAAATAGCGAAGACGTTTACGATGCTTTAAGTCTTGCAAAAAAATTAGGAGCGGATATCGATCACAGAATTGAACGCTATGCAAAATGTATTAGTCGAAGTACACATAATTTTATTTTTTGGTTAAAAGATGATTATCGATTAAAACTTCGTAATTATTTACGTGAAAATTTTGATCGAATTTATGAAGATATACACGGTTTCCCACCAAAAGAAGAAGAATAAATTTATTTAAATAAAAAGTATTTATACATCGAAACATGAAAAAAATAATAGCATTAGGAGGTAGTAATAGTAATAATTCGATCAATAAAACTCTTGCAATATATGCTGCCAAACAAATAGAAAATACTGAAATTCTAGTAATAGATTTAAACGACTTTAACATTCCATTATATGGAATAGATTTAGAAACTGCTGATGGTATTCCATCGGAAGCTATAAGGTTAAGTGATCTATTTAATCAAGCAGATGGTTTTGTAGTTTCTTTGGCAGAACATAACGGTTCTTATACTGCAGCTTTTAAAAATGTTTTTGATTGGTTATCTAGAATCAATTCAAAAGTATGGAGAAATAAGCCTATGCTTTTAATGGCAACATCTCCAGGAGCTAGAGGAGGAATATCAGTTCTCCAAAGTGCTAAAGATAGATTCCCGCAAATGGGAGCTAATTTGATTGCTGATTTTTCGTTGCCCTCTTTTTTTGATAATTTTACTGAAAATGACATTTCAAATAAAGAATTAAAAATAGATTTGACTGATAAAATTAACAAGTTTAAAATTGAGATCTAATTTTGATACTTATAAAAAAAAAATTATAAGAGTGTTATATATAGTTTTAAGTCTAATTACTTTATTAATAATAATCGGAGTATTATTTATTAATTTAAGTCCTCAATTTGGTGGAGTAGCTTCAAAACAGCAACAAGAGTTGTTCTCTAAATCTAAGCATTATAAAGATGGTAAATTTTTAAATAATGGTGGTGTAAAGATGGAAATGAGTCTTAAAGATTCATTTAAAGCAATGTGGATTTTATTTAAATCAAACTCCAAAGCTGAACCTAATAAAAACATAGCTGTTCAAAAAATTGATTCTATTACCATTGCTAATTATAATTCAAAAACAAGATTTATTTGGTTTGGCCATTCTACATTCTTATTGCAAATCAAAGGTAAAAACTTATTAATAGATCCTATGTTTGGTAATGTGCCAGCGCCAAATCCATTATTAGGTAATAAACGTTTTAGTAATAAATTACCTATTGAAATCGAAAAACTACCTTCCATAGATGCTGTGTTAATTACTCATGATCATTACGACCATTTAGATTATGAATCGATCCAAAAACTTAAAGATAAAGTCAATATGTTTTACACTCCTTTAGGTATTGGTATTCACTTATTAAAATGGGGTGTTGAAAAAGAAAGAATTATTGAATTAGATTGGTGGCAAGAAATTAAATATGACGAATTAACCATTCGATGTACTCCGGCTCAACATTTTTCAGGGAGAGGCATATCAGATAGAGAAAAAACATTATGGTGTTCCTGGATTATTCAATCAGATGATGAAAATTTATTTTTTAGTGGAGATAGTGGTTATGCATCTCATTTTAAAGAAATAGGAGATCAGTATGGTCCATTCGATTTTGCATTTATGGAATGTGGTCAATATAATAATTTATGGCCATTAGTGCATATGCTTCCTGAAGAAACAGCACAAGCTGGATTGGATATAAAAGCTAAAAAAATGATGCCTATACATTGGGGTGCATTTAAGTTAGCGTCTCATTCTTGGACAGACCCTGTTGAAAGAATTTCAAAAAAAGCTAAAGAATTAAACGTTGATTTAGTGATTCCTAAAATAGGGGAGATCATAGAAATTGGATTAAACGATTCTGAAGAAATATATCCTTGGTGGAGAAATTAACTATTGGATTTACAGTTTATAATTCTAATTGTTTATCACCATCATAATTAACTGTTAATATACGTATATATTAAAATAAAAATTACAAATACTATTATCTTTGTATCCATTTTGATTCAAAAATGATAAAATTAATATGAATTCAGGTCCTAAGCGAAGCGAAAAAAAATCTAAATTAAGGTTACTTCACCAGTATTATTCTTATACTGGTTTTTATTCGTTTGTAAAATCTAGTTTAGGAAAATCTCTATTGCCAATTTTCATTTTTATACTATCATTATGGTTGATCAATGAATTTTTTATCGATTTTAATGATTTATTCACTTTTATAACAACTACTTTTAATCCACCTATTATATTAGGAGTGTTCTTTGCTTCTGAATCACTTCTTGGGTTGATTCCTCCAGAAATATTTATTGCCTGGGCAGGTAAAACTGAAATGCCCGTGTTTTTCTTAACAATGCTTGCAGTTCTATCATACCTCGGTGGGATTATTTCATTTTTTATTGGAAAAGGAATTTCAAAGATGCCTTCTGTATATAATTATTTAGAAGTTAAGATGGAAAAACATGTAAAAATGATTCGAAAATGGGGTGGTTTTTTAATTGTTGTTGGCGCATTATTACCAATACCTTTTTCTATTACAAGCATTGCTGCAGGTCTAATTCATTATAAATTTTTAAATTACTTATTGTTTGGTTTATTACGTTTTGTCCGTTTTTATCTTTATGCTTTAGTCATATTCAACATCTTATAATTAGACAATAATTTATCCTGAATAAATAACTTTCGAGTATAGTATAACTTGATAATTCTTAAATTTGCTTGAGAAGAAAAATGAATAAGCCTCAAAATAAAATTGTTATAGTACTCGCTTTTTTTGCTATTTATGTAATCTGGGGTTCTACGTATCTTTTAAATAAAATTGCTGTTACAGAGTTACCAGCTTTTATGCTGGCCTCAATAAGATTTATAGTTTCTAGTTTTATAATTTTTTGCATTGCTAAAACTTTAAAAATACCAATAAAAATTTCACGGAAACAATTTTTTAATACAGCAATTGCAGGTTTTTTATTTCTCACATTTGGAAATGGATTAATTGTTTGGACTTTAAAGTACGTTGATAGTGGATTTGCCGCTCTGGTTATATCTGCACAACCTCTTGTAATATTAATTTTAATGCGAATTATTCAAGGAAAAAAAATTCAAGCAATGTCTATGATTGGTGTCTTTTTAGGAATGTTGGGAATCTTTTTATTAGTTAGTCAAAATCATATCATCATGAATGAGAACAGTGCTTTAAGCATTGGTTTGATATTATTATGCATGATCAGTTGGGCATATGCTAGTTTATTTGTTGGTACCGCTGACCTTCCAGCTAATTATTTTGTAAATACTGGATATCAAATGCTAACAGGGGGTACCATGTTAGCTATCGTAAGTTTTTTATTAGGTGAAACATGGATTAGCCCAATTAAATGGAGTGAATCTGTTTTGTGGTCTATGTTACTTTTAATTATCTTTGGTGGTATTGTTGCCTTTACCTCATTTAATTACTTATTAAAAGTTGTCTCTCCTGAAAAAGTAGCAACTTCAACGTATGTAAATCCTATTATAGCATTGTTATTGGGTTGGTATTTGTTAGATGAACAGATAACAACGCAATCCATTTGCGCTGCAATAATATTATTGACTGGTGTTTATTTTATAAACACAAAAAAAAAGTTAGCAATTCTTTCTAGATTTAAAAATAGGAGACAAAAGTTTTGATAGCAATATAATCATTATCATATTTTAAAATTTTATTTATAATTAATCTGAACTATATTTATTTTTCTGATTTATTATTATTAATATTGGGATATATAAATTAAAAAATAAGAATGGCAAAATCGCAGCAAACATTTAACAAGAGTGAAAAGGAGAAAAAACGTTTGAAAAAACGGGAAGATAAGAGGAAAAAAATGGAAGCCCGTAAAGCTGAAGCTAAAGAAACTGGAAAAAAAGGCATTGAATTTGCCTATGTAGATCATTTTGGAAATTTAACAGATACACCACCAGATCCTTCACAAAAATTAAAAGTTGATATTGAAAGTATTGAGGTTAGTGTTCCGAAAACATTAGATAGTGATAGGGTAGAGTTAAATCCTGTAAGAACTGGAACAGTTTCATTTTTTGATACCTCTAAAGGATTTGGATTTATAGTAGATGGAGAAAATCAAGAAAAATATTTCTGCCACGTAAGTGGATTAGTAGATGAAATAACTGAAGGAAATAGAGTTTCTTTTGAACTTGAAAAGGGAATGAAAGGCATGAATGCAGTAAAAGTTACCATAGTAAAGTAATAAAAAACTTCTTTTTTTGTAAAAAAAAAGGATTAGTTATCTAAAAATCAATTAATTAAACTTAATTGAACTAAACGTTCGTTTATTTATTTTATGTTATATATTTGCGAAATAAATATTAACAAATTATAATTTAATTACAATGAGTAAAGGAACAGTAAAATTTTTCAACGACACTAAAGGATTTGGTTTTATAACAGAAGAAGGTGTTGAAAAAGATCATTTCGTACATATTTCTGGTCTAATCGACGAGATTCGTGAAGGTGATGAAGTAACTTTTGAACTTAAAGAAGGAAACAAAGGTTTAAACGCAGTAGATGTAAAAGTTATTTAATACATACTTTCAAACATAATTTAAAGCCCATCAAAAAGATGGGCTTTTTTTTTTAAAAATTTTAATAGAATAACAAACTAAATTTTGGTGTTATTCCCTAACATAGAGTCTCTATATTTACAAAAATCGATGCGATGCTAAAATCCTTTTCAGATTTAGGAATTAATAAACAACTAGAACAAGATCTAGCCAGTTTAAAAATTTCTATACCAACAGACATACAAGAGCAAACGATACCTGCTCTGCTAAATGATAAGGAAGACGTGGTTGTTTTAGCGAAAACAGGAACTGGAAAAACGGCAGCTTTTGGACTTCCTCTATTGCAGCTAATAGATTTGGGAAATATCAATGTTCAATCGCTAATATTAGCGCCTACAAGAGAATTAGCACAACAGATATATACCAATTTAGTTTCCTTTGCTGGCTCTAATTCTAAAATAGCTATCACATCCTTATGCGGGGGAATTCCTATTAAACCTCAAATAGAACGATTAAAAGCTACTACTCAAATTGCAGTGGCAACTCCCGGACGTTTAGTAGATTTAATTAAGCGTGAAGCTATAGCTTTAAATAAAATAAAGTATCTAGTGTTAGATGAAGCTGATGAAATGGTAAGTTCTTTAAAACAAGATTTAGACTTGATTATTGAGGAACTCCCAAAATCTAGAAGAACTTTATTATTTACCGCTACAATGCCAGGTACTATAAAGCAATTAGTGCAAAATTATATGTCAAAGCATGTAATATATATAGAAGCAGACATGGAAAATATTGGTCATCAAGGGATTGACCATCAGTATGTAGTAGTAGAACCTATAGAAAAACTGGAAGTTTTACTGCATTTTTTAAGTACTAAAGAGGGCGAACGAGGTGTTATATTCTGTAAGACAAAAGCTGCCGTTAATAAACTATCAAAAAAATTAGCAATCAATAAATTTTCATCTGGTGCTATTCATGGAAGTTTAGCTCAAACGATTCGTGATCGAATTATGGGACAATTTAGAGAAGGTTATATAGATATATTAGTTGCAACTGATTTAGCCGCTCGAGGTATTGATGTTAAAGAAATTTCATATGTTGTTAATTACCATTTGCCAGATACCTATGATACTTATGTCCACCGAAGTGGTAGAACAGCTAGAGCAGGAGCGAAGGGACTTTCATTGAGTATTATACAAAAAGAAGAGCTTGAAGAAATTCCAGAATTTGAAAATGAATTGGGTATTACATTTAATGAATTCATTAAAGCAGATGTTCAAAGTATCGAAGAAAATAATGGTTTGTTATGGGCAAGAAAAATTTTTAAAACAAAAATAAATAGAGAAGTATCTGAAGAATTTAAAACAAAAATAAAAACAATATTTCATCATTTAACCAAGGATGAATTGGTTGAAAAAATATTAGCAAATTATTTGGCACAAACTAGTTCAGCAAATACAAAGACAGATTCTACAAAAAAGCATAAAAAGAAGTAATTATGGCTAATAATATTAAAGATCAACAGGATATACTAACAAAATTAAATATCCATACGTTAAATCCGATGCAGCAAGAAGCAATTGCTGTCATAGAAACCACTGCAAATACTGTTTTATTATCTCCAACAGGTACTGGAAAAACACTTGGCTTCTCCTTACCTTTATTAAAATATTTAGACTCGGACTGCCACGAAGTTCAAGCACTTATATTAGTCCCTACACGAGAATTAGCCATTCAAATAGAACAAGTAATACGTACGATGGGACTGTCTCTTATACACATCTCCGAGCCCACGAGACG
>CAJXVL010000067.1 GCA_913061205.1 uncultured Flavobacteriaceae bacterium
ATTTGCATTAGGATTTTTACTGATTTGGAGTATTGCTGAAGGAATTATTTATAGTATTTTTAAATGGAAAATATTTAAAGATACCGAGATAGCAGAAAGTATGATTCAGTTTTTTCCACTAACAGCTATGTCCAATTTAATAAAAGAACCTTTTTCAAGGTTGGGAGCAGTTCAAACTGCTGCAAATCAATTAGGGGAAGCTTTTGATAAGGATTATAGCGTTCAATTCTTAACGGTTATCATCGTTATGGCCTGGACATTCTTATTTATTTTTGGGTCATATTATATTTTAAAAAGAAGAGACTTATGAGGATTTAACTAAATCGGTTTATTTAAAAACTCGTATATTTAAATTTATAATATAATATGGGGAAGCTAGGCTACATATTTAAAGTGTTTTTATTTTTATTTCAAACACTACTTTTTTCTCAAGAAGTCACTTTATTTCAACAATTTAATGGTCAATTTGATTATTTATCATTTGGTAATACCTTAAATATTGGAGAAAATGGAAGTACTACCGATTGCATAATTTTATCAGAAAGTAGCGCTGACTTTGAATTACTGACAGGACAACAAGTTGTTGCAGCATATTTATATTGGGCGGGATCTGGTAATGGAGATTTCGAGGTTTCCTTAAATGGGATTCCTGTAGTTTCAGAAAGAGATTTCAATTTTTCTTTTATTAATAACAATAATGAATATGAATTTTTTGCAGCTTTTGCAAATGTCACTTCTATAGTTAGTATTATGGGGAATACTACTTATTCATTAAGTGATTTAGACTTGTTAGAAGCAATCCAACCTTTCTGCCAAATAAATGGTGGAAATTCAACTAATTTTGGTGGATGGTCCATAACATTAATTTATGAAGACGCGTCACTTCCGCTAAACCAAGTCAGCATATTTGATGGTCTAGAGGCTGTTTACGCAGGTAACAACAACATAACAATCGAATTAAATAATTTAAATGTATTAGACAATACAGGAGCAAAAATTGGCTTCCTCTCTTGGGAAGGAGATTCTAGTATTGCTAATAACGAAACGCTTAGCATTAATGGTAATATATTAAGTAATCTACCATTAAACCCACAAAATAATGCCTTTAATAGCACTAATAGTTTTACGAATTCTAGTGAGTTGTATAACATGGATATTGATTTCTATAATATTGAAAACAATATCAATCCTGGAGATACCAGTGCTATCATACAATTAACTTCAAGTCAAGATCTAGTAATGGTAAATAACATCGTTACAGTTTTAAATACTGAATTACCAGATGCTACTATTGAAATTGATTTTTTAACTGGCAATGAAGAATGCGGAAACAGAGATTTAAATATCGAATACACGATATACAATGTTAATAGTACCGCTGCATTGCCACAAAACACACCTATTTCTTTTTATGCAGATGTTATTTTAATTGGTCAAACAGTAACAACTACAGAAATACCTATAGATAATAGTGAAAATGGAATAATAACACTTACCATTCCTGCAAACATACCGATAGATTTTTTATTAAAAGTTATGGTTGATGATACAGGAAATGGAACAGGAATTGTCAACGAATCCAACGAAAATAATAATGGGTTTTCTGAAGAAATTCATTTATTATTAGTTCCAGAATTTGAAAGCCCAATAGATATAGAGCTTTGTGATTCTGAGGGAATAGAAATTTTTAATTTAGCTGATGCCACACAACAAATAGATCCAATTTATACAATCTCCTATTATGTAACTGAAGAAGAAGCAAACAATTATGAAAATGAGATACTAAACATAGGGAGTTTTGAAAATTCAGCAAACCCGCAATCCATATTTGTTAGAGTAGATAATGAAGATTGTTACCTTGTTGATTCTTTTAAAATTGAAGTAATTTATTGTGTTTTACCGGATGCGACAATTTTTATAGATAATAATATCTATGCTTGTAGAGAACGAAATCTAATCATCGATTATACTGTTTTCAACTATAATGCTACTGCTGAATTACCTAAAGCTACTCCAATTTCTTTTTATGTCGAAGGAGCTCTGTTAGGTCAATCTCAAACCCAAAATGAAATTTTAATAAATGAAAGTGAAACACACTTTATAGAATTTATGTTACCCGAGGATACACCCAATAATTTTGAAATTCTTATTAGAGTAGACGATATTGGAATCGGAGAAGGAATTGTTGAAGAATTGGAAGAAGGAAATAATGAGTATTTAATTCAAACCGAATTTGGAACCATACCTTCTATAGATGAAATATCGGATTTATTGGCCTGTGATGAAGGTTTTGATACTGCAACTTTTAACCTAACTCAGCAAAACGATTTAATTTCAACAAATATTAACGATATCATCACCTATTATATCTCATTAGAAGATGTAATTTTAAATGAAAATAAAATTTCAGACCCTGGTAACTTTCAAAATGATACTAACCCCCAATTAATTTATGTTCGTTTAGAAAATGAGATCTGTTTTACTACAAGTTCTTTTTTAATTGAAACTGAAAATTGCATTCCATATATTCCAGAAGGATTTTCCCCTAATGCTGATAATTTCAATGATGTATTTGAAATTGATCATTTACTAAATATTTATCCAAATTTTGAATTAAAAATTTACAGTCGTTACGGTAACTTAATTTATCAAGGGCTAAATGATGATGGATTCTGGAATGGAATTGCTAATAAAGGGATTTCTTTTAATTATCAACTAGTTCCTACTGGAGTTTATTTCTATGTTCTGCATTTAAATGACCCCCAGTATCCTAATCAATTTATTGGAAATGTTTATATAAATTATTAGATTAAAAAACAGGTATTAAACAATAAAATGCTTGCTAAAAAGTTATATTTTTACTAAAATTAAAAAAATAAAACATTGAGGTACTTATACGGATTAGCTTTGGTTTTTTGCATTGTTTTATGGAGTTCTTGTAGAAACGACTTTGATACTGTTCCAAATTCAGGAAATCTTGAATTTTCTCAGGATACCATCTATTTAGATACTGTTTTTACTAATATTGGATCTAGCACCAGAACGTTAAAGGTTTATAACCGGAGTAGTAAAGACTTAAATATTCCAAACATTGAGTTATCTAAAGGTGAAAACTCAAGTTATCGTTTGAATGTTGATGGGATTCCTGGTAAAGCTTTTGAAAATATTAATATTTTAGCTAATGATAGCATCTTTATTTTTATCGAAACGACCATAGACATCAATAGTTTTCCTAATCCTGATAATTCATTTTTATATACAGACAAAATAATTTTTGATGCAGGCAGTAACAGTCAGGATGTAGATTTAGTTACCCTAGTACAAGATGCTATTTTTCTTTATCCAGAACAATATGCAGATGGCACCATAGAAACATTAAATTTAGGGACTGAAGAAGAACCTATATTAATTGAAGGTTTTTTCTTAGAAGACGAACAGTTAAATTTCACAAATGAAAAGCCTTATGTCATTTATGGCTATGCTGCCGTAGCTCCAAACAAAACATTAATAGTTGATGCAGGTGCAAGAGTTCATTTTCATAGAGATAGTGGAATCCTAGTAGCCAATACAGGGTCTATGAAAGTAAATGGTGCGCCAAGTTCAGATCCAGAATTAATGGAAAATCAAGTTATTTTTGAAGGGGATCGATTAGAACCAGCTTTCTCATATGTTCCCGGACAATGGGGTACCATATGGCTAACTGCCGGTAGTACAAATCATGAATTTAATTATACAACTATTAAAAATTCTATCGTAGGAATTTTAATGGATAGCAATGATGGAGACAGAACATTAACACTTAAAAACGTTCAGATATTTAATACATCAAGTACTGGTTTATTAGCGAGAACTGGAGATATTTATGGTGAAAATGTTATTATTAACAATAGTGGTCAAACATCTTTATCATGTTCTTTAGGAGGTCGATATAATTTTATTCATTCTACTTTCGCAAATTATTGGAACAACAATTTTAGATTATTCCCTTCTGTTGTAATAGATAATGTTTTACAGATTAGTGAAACAGAATTTGAAACTAAAGATTTAATAGAAGCTAACTTTATCAACTGTATTATTTATGGTAACGAAGCACGAGAATTGATATTTGTAGAAGATGAAAATGCTGCTTTCAATTTTAATTTTGTGAATAGTTTAATCCGTTTTGATGATCCAAGTGGAAATTATTCAGACGACCCAAATTATGATTTTTCTAATGAAGATTTATATTTAAATATCGTTAGAAACCAAGATCCTACTTTCTTTAACACCAATTTAAATGATTTTAACATAGAGTCTGAAGTTTCAGGAGCCGATGGTATTGCTGATCCTGCTGGAGCAGCGTTAGTTCCTTTTGATGCAAATGAGGTTTCTAGATTAGTTCCTCTTCCTGATGCTGGGGCTTACCAGAGCGTTATTTTTCCTGATGAAGGATAATTTTTAATTTAAATTAGCTATTCCTTTAATGACTTAGTTTTTAAATTTAACAACTTTTGTAAAATGAATACGTAAGCAATTCATTTTACTAAAACACATCTTGACAAAACGAAATTAGGATATAAAAAAAGCCTTTTCAATTGAAAAGGCTTTTTACTTAAAAAATGATATATGTATTTAAAGGACTCTTACATTTACTGCATTCATTCCTTTTTTACCTTCTTTTAATTCAAATTCTACTTTATCATCTTCGCGGATATCATCATCGATTAATCCAGAGATGTGTACAAAATGTTCTGTGTTTGTGTCATCTTCAGTAATAAATCCAAATCCTTTGGAGCTATTGAAGAATTTTACTGTACCTGTTTGCATTGTAATATATTTAATTAATTAGGATGCAAATATAATAATTATATGCGATTAATTAACAAATAACAATTTATATTATTTTACAATAACTTTTTTTGATATTAAAGCATTTCCATTTACTAGGTTAAATAAATATATTCCATTAACAAAATGACTCATATTTACTTTGTTATCAGTTGCTGTCAATTCTTTTTTTAATACTAATTTTCCAGTCATATCAGTGACAGTTAAGTCAATATTATTTATGTTATTGTCAATTTTTATAGAAAATATTTTACCAGGATTGGGATAAATTTATAATGTTAATAAAAAATTATGTATTAAACAATGGTCTTCCTTCCATTAAAATATTTACTTTTTCTGCAATTTTTTCTAATTGTTCTTCATCATTAAAGTTCATGATAACTTCATCAACTAAATTAACAACAGTTATCATATCGCTTTCAACTAAGCCACGTGTAGTTATAGCTGGAGTACCTACTCGTATTCCACTTGTTACAAATGGAGATTTATCATCGAAAGGAACCATGTTTTTATTTACGGTGATATCAGCTTTCTCTAAAGCTTCTTCCGCTTCTTTTCCAGTTATATTTTTATTTCTTAAATCTATCAATAGCATATGATTATCGGTTCCACCAGAAATAATCTCATATCCTCGAGCAGCAAAAGCTTCAGCCATCATTTTAGCGTTTTTCTTAACTTGAACCATATAATGTAAAAATTCATCAGTCAAAGCTTCTCCAAAAGCAATCGCTTTAGCAGCAATAACATGCTCTAATGGGCCTCCTTGATTTCCAGGAAAAATTCCACTATTTAGCAATGAAGACATTTTTTTTAAATTTCCATTTTTAAATTTTTGTCCAAAAGGATTATCAAAATCGCAACCCATCATAATCATCCCGCCTCTCGGACCTCTAAGGGTTTTATGAGTAGTTGTAGTAACTATATGGCAATGAGGTAATGGATCTCCAAGAATACCTTTAGCAATTAAACCTGATGGGTGCGAAATATCAGCTAATAATAGTGCGCCAACTTTATCTGCAATTTCTCTAAAGCGCTTATAATCAAATTCTCTAGAGTATGCGGATGCACCAGCAATTATCATTTTAGGTTTTTCTCGAATAGCAATTGCTTCTACAGTATCCATATTAATTAGTCCTGTTTCTTTATCTACTCCATAAAAAACAGGATTGTATAGTTTTCCAGAAAAATTTACAGGAGAGCCATGAGTTAGGTGTCCTCCATGTGATAAATCAAATCCTAAAAAAACATCTCCAGGCGACAAGCAGGCAGCAAAAACTGCTGTATTAGCTTGAGAGCCACTATGTGGTTGCACATTCACATAATCAGCTCCAAAAAGTGTTTTAGCTCTATCTATGGCTAATTGTTCAACTTCATCAACAATTTCACAGCCTCCATAATATCTTTTTCCAGGATATCCTTCTGCATATTTATTAGTAAGAACAGATCCTGTAGCTTCAAGAACTTGATTGCTTACAAAATTTTCAGAAGCAATTAATTCTAAACCATTTAATTGTCGCTGTTCTTCATCTTTTATAAGCTCAAATATTTGATTGTCTCTTGTCATATTTTTGTTTTGAAAAATTAAAAATCAAAAATACAAAAAGCTTACTTGTTAATTTCAGTAATATTATATCTTTGATAAAGATTTTACTAACATAAATTTTTAAGTTATGCCCCTTACAGCAAACGACCCATCAAGAAAAACCTGGCTAGATACTTCAGCAGATAACGACTTCCCAATTCAAAACATTCCTTTTGGAGTTTTTTTAACACGTGATGATATCATCACTATTGGTTCCCGTATTGGAGATTATGCAATAGATTTAGGGGCTTTACATCAATTGGGTTACTTTAATGGAATAGATTTAACGGATGATCTTTTTATGCAAGATAGTTTAAACGATTTTATTGCTGATGGAAGAAAAACTTGGAGATTGGTTCGCAATCGTATTTCAGAACTTTTTTTAGAAGGAAATTCTAAACTTCGTGATAATCAAGAGCACAGAAACCTTGTTTTATTTACAATGGATGAGGTTGAAATGCAACTTCCAGTTGATATAGGAGATTATACAGATTTTTATGCAAGTAAAGAACATGCAACAAATGTAGGGTCTCTTTTTCGTGATCCAGAAAACGCATTACTCCCAAATTGGCTTCGAATTCCAATTGGGTATCATGGAAGAAGTTCTTCTATAATCCCTTCAGGAACTCCAATCCATAGACCTTATGGTCAAACCAAACCAGGAAATGATGGTGTGCCAGGATTTGGTCCGTCTAAACTAGTAGACTTTGAATTAGAAATGGCATTTATCACCACAGATGCTAATCAACTAGGAAAAAAAGTTCCAATAGAAAAAGCAGAAGATTATATTTTTGGATTGGTATTATTTAATGATTGGAGTGCAAGAGATATTCAAGCTTGGGAATACGTTCCATTAGGTCCATTTTTAGGAAAGAGTTTTGCTTCTACAATTTCTCCTTGGATTGTAACATTAGATGCCTTAGAGCCTTTCAGAACAAATGGTCCAAAACAAGATCCTGCTCCACTACCCTATCTAGAACAGGGTGCAAACAAAAACTTTGATATTAAACTACAAGTTGCTATACAACCTGAAAATGATGAAGAGACGGTAGTTGCCAATTCTAATTTTAAATATATGTATTGGTCAATGGCGCAACAACTAACACACCATACTGTAAATGGATGTAATGTAAGATCTGGAGATATGATGGGAAGCGGTACCATTTCTGGCCCAACAAAAGATAGTTATGGTTCGATGTTAGAATTAAGTTGGAAAGGACAAAACGCAGTACTACTAAAAAATGGTAAGGAACGTAAATTCATCCAAGATAATGATACTATTGTAATGAGAGCTTTTTCTGAGAAAGACGGTTTACGTATTGGTTTCGGGGAATGTATTGGAAAAGTATTACCAGCAATAGATTAATTTTTTTAACTAAATTGTTCCAATAAACCTGCGTCTATTTGATGGTGAGAACTATGGTGAATTGTATTACCGTCTTTTAAAACAATTAATTGAGGGCTCTCATGAAATACCTGAAATCGGATTGCAATTTCATTTGAAATATCTTTAAAAGATAATAAATCTAAAAAATATAGTTTAACGCTCGTATTGTCTGCTTCAAACTGACTTTCAAACTGCCGTAATGCCATACTACTTGTACCGCAACGAGTTGAATGTTTAAATATAGCTATGGGTTGATGAAATGATTCCTTTTCAATTTCAATTAATTGATTTACTGAGGTCAATCGATTCCAAGGTATTATTTTTTTTGGTGTCCGTGATATTTCATTAGATCCAAATATTTTTTTTAAAAGACTCATTATTTAGTTTTAATTAGTGATAGCAAAAATACTTAATTCTTACACTTTTCAATAGGCATTTTTTATAATAGCATACAAAATGTGAAAAATAATTATTAAAACGCCATTTTGACGCTATTTTTACACTTAAATACGTCATTTTGACAGTATTTAAAAGTGGTTTACATTTTGATTATATGTTAATTAAATTAAAGAAGAACATAAAAAAAACAATAAGTTATGAACTTAAATAGCTATACGATTAAATCACAGGAAGCTATACAGCAAGCTCAACTACTTGCTCAAAGCTTAGGCCATCAACAAATTGAAAATGAGCATATTTTAAAAGCCATTTTTGAAGTTGATAAAAACGTGATTCCATTTATATTAAACAAGCTAAATGTAAATGTAGCTTTATTGAATAAAATACTAGATAAACAATTAGAAAGTTTTCCGAAAGTATCTGGAGGTGATATTATGCTTTCTACTACTGCTGGAAAAACAATTAATGAGGCAACTATTATTGCTAAAAAAATGAAGGATGAATATGTATCCATTGAACATTTATTAATAGCAATTTTTAAATCTAAAAGCAACATTGCTCAAAGTTTAAAAGACCAGGGAGTAACTGAAAAAGGAATTAAAGCTGCTATCGATGAAATTAGAAATGGAGATCGAGTAACTTCTCAATCTGCAGAGGAAACTTATAATTCGTTAAATAAATATGCCCGAAACTTAAATCAGTTAGCTGCCGAAGGCAAACTTGACCCTGTTATTGGACGTGATGAAGAAATTAGACGAATCTTACAAATTCTATCACGTAGAACTAAAAACAACCCTATGTTGGTAGGTGAACCTGGTACCGGGAAAACTGCAATCGCTGAAGGACTAGCTCACAGAATAATAGCTGGTGATATTCCAGAAAACTTAAAGGATAAACAATTGTTCTCTCTAGATATGGGAGCATTAATTGCTGGAGCTAAATATAAAGGTGAGTTTGAAGAGCGTCTAAAAGCGGTTATTAAAGAAGTTACAACAAGTGATGGAAAAATCGTATTATTCATAGATGAAATCCATACTTTAGTTGGAGCTGGAGGTGGACAGGGGGCCATGGATGCAGCAAACATCTTAAAACCTGCATTAGCAAGAGGTGAACTTAGAGCTATTGGCGCAACAACACTTGATGAATATCAAAAATACTTTGAAAAAGATAAGGCTTTAGAAAGACGTTTTCAGAAAGTAATGGTGAACGAACCTGATACCGAAAGTGCTATTTCTATCCTTCGTGGAATTAAAGAGAAATATGAAACTCATCACAAAGTGCGCATTAAAGATGAAGCGATTATAGCATCGGTAGCTCTTTCTCAAAGGTATATAACCAATCGTTTTTTACCAGACAAAGCAATTGATTTAATGGATGAAGCTGCTGCAAAAATAAGAATGGAAATCAATTCAAAACCTGAAGAATTAGATGTTCTCGATCGTAAAATAATGCAGTTAGAAATTGAAATTGAAGCAATTAAAAGAGAAAAAGATGAGGCTAAATTAAAAGTATTACGAACAGACCTAGCAAATATAAAAGAAGAACGAAATTCTTTCCATGCTAAATGGAAAAGTGAAAAAGAAATAGTAGACGGCATACAGAATATTAAAACTGAAATTGAAGCTTTTAAGCAAGAGGCTGATATAGCAGAAAGAGATGGTGATTTTGGTAAAGTTGCTGAATTAAGATATGGAAAAATAAAAGAGGCAAATGAAAAATTAGTTGATTTAGAAACTAATTTGGCAGAAAATGAAAATGACACTTCTTTAATAAAAGAAGAAGTTACAACAGAAGATATTGCTGAAGTTGTCGCAAAATGGACTGGAATACCTATCACAAAAATGCTACAAAGTGATCGAGAAAAATTATTAAAACTAGAGGACGTATTACATCAACGAGTCGTTGGACAAAATGAAGCTATAGTTGCTGTTAGTGATGCAATTAGAAGAAGTCGTGCAGGATTGCAAGATGAAAAGAAACCCATTGGTACTTTTTTATTCTTAGGTACTACTGGCGTTGGAAAAACAGAATTAGCCAAAGCATTGGCCACTTATATGTTTGATGATGAAAATGCAATGACTCGAATTGATATGAGTGAATATCAAGAAAGACATAGTGTTAGCAGATTAATAGGTGCACCTCCAGGTTATGTTGGTTATGATGAAGGCGGACAATTAACAGAGGCTGTTAGGCGTAAACCTTATTCTGTGGTATTATTAGATGAAATTGAAAAAGCACATCCAGATACCTTTAACATTTTACTTCAAGTTTTAGATGAAGGAAGATTAACTGATAATAAAGGACGAGTTGCCGATTTTAAAAATACGGTAATTATTATGACTAGCAATATGGGATCGCATATCATTCAGGAAAAAATTGAAAGACTGAAAGACATTGATACAGCAATGAAAAGTGCAAAAGTAGAAGTCTTAGACTTATTAAAACAAACAGTACGTCCTGAATTTTTAAATAGGATTGATGATATTATAATGTTTACACCATTATCAAAAACAGATATTAAACAAATAGTATCATTACAATTAAAAGGACTTACAAAGATGTTAGCTAAGCAACAAATTACTTTAGATGCTACAGAAGAAGCAATAGATTATATTGCTAAATTAGGATATGATCCTCAATATGGAGCTAGACCTGTAAAAAGAGTTATTCAAAAAGAGATACTGAATAACCTATCAAAAGATATTTTATCAGGAAAAGTAGCTGTTGATAGTATCATCCTACTCGATAGTTTTAATGATCAAATGGTTTTTAGAAATGAAATCGATTTGGTAAATAGTTAATTTTAAACAAAAAAAAACCTCAGTATCATTGAGGTTTTTTTTTATCATATAAAATCAAATTTATTTTATAATTATCTTTTTTGTTGCTGAACTACTTTCAGTATTTACTTTAACGAAATAAGTTCCTGAACTTACATTTAAACTAAATTTCACATCGCTTGAATTAGCGTTGATTGAATATACTTCTCTACCAGTGATGTCATAAATCTTAACACTTTTAGCTACTTGGTTATTCATTTCAATTGTAATATTTTGACCATTTGATACTGTTGGATAAATGGAGAAAGCTGCATCAGCTAAATCAATAACTTCTAAAAAAGTACATTCCAGGACTTCTGGATCAACTCCAGCAGGGAAAGTAGCTTCAAAAGTTGAAACATCAGTTAAAGGCCTGTCTCTTATACACATCTCCGAGCCCACGAGA
>CAJXVL010000068.1 GCA_913061205.1 uncultured Flavobacteriaceae bacterium
CCTCATATTTTTGAAATAAAATAGTTTTTAAATCTGAAATAGATTTACCTGAAAATTTAATTTTTTCCTCTGAACATCCTGTTACTTCAGCAAGTAATCCAAAATATTTTATTGATAGTATCATTTTCTTATTCTAAAGATTCTAAGTCTTCTTTTGTATTAATATTGGTCGTATACTTTTCTAAAACAGTATCAATTAGTACCGTATTTACCTTACATTTTTTAATAGCTTTTTGAACTTTTCGTTGCTCTTGTTTCAATTCTTCTAAAAAAATTGCTTCACATTTCTTCTTATAAATTGCGATAAGTGGCATATTCTTACCATTGCTTTTTAATTGAATTACTTCAGAAGTGTTATTGATTTGTGCTATTAATTTTTGTAAAATTTTCTTGTTAATTAAAGGCACATCACAACTTACAACCAAGTTATTTTCTGTATTGGAATAGTAAAGTCCTGTATAAATACCTGCCAAAGGTCCTGCGTTTTTAATTAAATCATCATATCTTTTTAATTCAAATTTATCATAGCTATTAAGGTTACTTATTATTATAATTTCATCAACAAAGGGCTGAATAGCAGTTATAATGTGTTCAATAAATGTTTTGTTTTTATAAGAAATTAACCCTTTATCGGTACCCATACGGGTACTTTTACCTCCTGCGAGAATAATACCTGTTATCTGTTTCTCTGCTTTCATTTAAATAAAAAATAATTTTACGGAAGCCATAATTAAAACAAATGCCAATAGATATCTTAAGGTGTAATTATTAATTATTTTACTTCCAAAATAGGCTCCAAAGAAACCTCCAATCAAAGCAATAATTACCATTATAACTGATTCTGAACTCACACTCACACCACTGCTTATTTGACCTGATAATCCTGCAACCGAATTAACCCATATAAACAAAGCAGATACTGCTGCAGCTTCTTTCATTTTCCCCCAATGGAACAATAAGATGATAGGACTTAAGATAATTCCTCCACCAATTCCTATTAGTCCAGAAAAGAAACCAATAGCACTTCCTACAATAATTCCTTGCCAAATTTTTATCTCTTTAATCTTTGTGCTTTCTTTTCCAAATACATTTAACATTTTTAAAACTGCAAAGATTAATAAGATCGCTAATATATTTTGATATAGCGTTGCATCGATATCTAAAGTACCTCCCAAAAAGGACATTGGAATGGAGGCTAAAGCAAAATATAAAAACAACTTTTTATTAAAGTACCCTTCCTTGTAATAATAGTAAAAAGAAATTCCCGCCACGAAAATATTAAGCAATAATGCGGTAGGTTTCATTACTAAATGTGGGAAAGAAAACAGGCTCATCAAGGCCAAATATCCACTAGCACCTCCGTGTCCAACACTAGCATATAAAAAGGATAGTAAGGGCAATATGAGCATGAAAACCCAAATATGTTCAATTTCTAAAATCATTTTTAATAGTACTTAAAAGTGTTCTAAATTCCTTTTTTCTAATATTTTTGCAAACTCCTTATTGTTCATTTTTTACTTTAAATACTTTTTTAAAGGTTATTTATTTTTTCTATTTGAGTATCTAAATGACTCCAACAATTCTTATTAATATCATCAAAAGCTAGAATTAATTTTCTTCCATATTCTGTTAATACCATTCCACCACCACCTTTCCCACCAATACTTGTTATGGTAACTGGTTTTTTACTTGATTTATTTACAGCATTAATTAAAGTCCAAGCTTTTTTATAAGACATTTGCATGCTTTTCGCTGCTTTTGAAAGAGATCCAGTTTCGTCTATAGCTTTTAATAAACGAACCCGACCTTCTCCTAACAGGACATTGTGATCAGCTTCGATCCAAATTCTGCTTTTAATTTTATAATTCATATCTATAATTAAACTGGTAAATGGATTACCGTTACCAAATCTCCTTTTGAATATTGAGTTACTTCCCAAGGGATGTAAACAAATGCATTTGCTATAGCAAAAGTGTGCAACATCGCAGAACTTTGCCCCTCTAAAATGGTTACATCTCCATTTTTATGATATGCTTTTAAAAATTGAGCACGATCTCCTTTTTTTAAATATTCACCCCTTAAAATTGCTGTTCCTTTATTAATAGAGAAGTTTAAATTACCGGATAACTTTTCTAATGATGGATACACATATACATAAAAGTTGCTTAATGCTGAAGCAGGGTTTCCTGGAAGTGCAAAAACAGGTTTATTTTTTATTTTTCCAAAGAACAGCGGTTTACCCGGTTTCTGTTTTACTTTATAAAATAGTTGTTCGGTGCCTAATTCCAATAAGGCTTTCCCTACAAAATCGTAATCTCCAACAGAAATCCCCCCGGTTATAAGAATCACATCATTTTCTGAAATAACCTTATCTAAAATTGTTACGGTACTATTATAGTTATCCTTAACTTTATATAGTGTAGCATCTGTATATCCTAAACTTAATAATCCAGTGTATAACATCCCAGAGTTGCTTTCGTAAATTTTTCCGTAGGTTAAAGGTTGTCCCGCTTTTATTAATTCATTTCCAGTAGTTACAAGTCCTATTTTTGGTTTTTTATAAACAGTGATTTCTATGATTCCTAAAGTGAGTAAAAAACCGATAGCTGCTGGAGTTAGCTTTGTTCCTTTTTTTAAAGCGATTTCACCTTCTTTTACTTGTTCTCCTTTAGGTCGTATATTTTCATTAAGTTTTGCCGGATTATTTAATTGTAACTGATTTTTATTTGCAGTTACTTTTTCTTGCATGATTACCGTATTTGCTGTGTCAGGAACTGCAGATCCTGTGAAAATGCGAACTGCTTCACCCGTATTTAAAACTGGATGATGGTCATCACCTGCTTTTACTTCATCAATAATATTATAGGAGTAATCATCGTGAATATTTAATGCATAACCATCCATAGCCGATTGTCTAAAAGGAGGCATGTTAATAGGTGAAATAACATCTTCCGCCAAAACTAATCCTAAAGCATTAGTCGCTTTACAAAGCATTGAGATTTGAGTTGGAATAACATTGTTTTTTACAAGTTCAAAGGCTTCTTCTACTGTTATCATTTGTTGATCGTTATATCTTCACAAATATAACGAAAACTTGAGGTTTATAAAAAAATTAAACTTTGGTGCAAGATTTTTATAGCAGTTGCATCTAAAAGGCTTATAAAACCCTGTTTTAAAAATTATCATTATTTTAGTCCGATAAGATTATTATTGTTAGAAGAAAAATTTATAAACGAATTAGGTCAAGGAACCCGACAAGCTTATAGTCAGTTGATAGATGATTATGAGCAAAAGGTCTTTGCAACCTGTATTTCATTTGTGCCTAACAAAGAAGATGCAGAAGATATCGCACAAGAAGTTTTTGTAGAGGTTTTTAAATCCATTAAAAAATTTAAGGCTAAGTCGAAATTGTCTACTTGGATCTATAGAATAGCTACCAATAAATGTTTAGAATTTATTCGTAAAAAGAACACTAAAAAGCGATTTGCTTATATGCAATCCATTTTCGGGAATGAAATACCCTTCGATAAAACCAAATACTTTACAGAGTTTAACCATCCTGGAGTTTTATTAGAAAACAAAGAAAAAAGCGCCACTATATTTAAGGCAATTCATCAATTACCAGAAGCTCAAAAAACAGTTTTTACCCTGCATAAAGTAGATGGGAAAAGCTATAAAGAAATTAGTGAAATTATGGAGAAAAGTCTGTCTTCTGTGGAATCCTTGATGTTTAGAGCAAAAAAGAATTTACAGCAACAATTAGAATATTATTATAAAAATGAGAATTGATGCAAGGTTTTTCAAAAAAATGCATCTAACAATATAATATGAAACGAGCATGTTAAAATTTTTCACACCCAAGGGAATAACTAATAGCGAACAGCATGTGACCGATTTAATAAAATAATATTGACAACATGAAAGCAAACAATAACATAGCGGAAAAGGTTAAAAGCACTTTTGAATCTATAGACCATATTCAGGATATTAAGACATCACCTTTTTTTAAAGATAAAACAATGCGCAAATTGTTTGATGCTAAAGTAGCAGAGGATAAAATTGTTTTTTCTTGGTTTACACCAAAGCTTCAGTTAGCGTCTTTAGTTTGTGTGATTGCTTTAAATATTTTTGCCTTTATTCAATTAAAATCCACGACTTATGATAGCAATGTTTCCAATTTTTCTGAAAATTATAGTTTATCTACAAATTCTGAAACTTCAATTTTAAATTAAATAGCGATGACTAAAAACTCAATTCTATACGTTTTATTAGCATTTCTAATTATTGCTAATGGCTTTTTTTTATATGACTACCTTGGAAAACCAGACCGAGATGGGCCAAGAAACAACCCGGAACAATTTATTGTAAAAGAATTAAATTTTAATGCAGATCAAATGCAAGAATTTAAAGGTTTAGGAAAAAATCATCGAGAAAGAATGATGCGCCTGGACCAAGAACAGAAACAGTTAAAAGATCAATTATTTAGTAAAGTTTCTGAAAAGAATATCAATCCATTAGAAATAGAAAGGATAAGTTCTTTAATAGGAGAAAATAACAAAAATAAAGATTTAGAAGTTTTCAATCATTTTAGAGCAATTCAAGAAATTTGTAATGATCCTCAAAAACAAAAATTTCAAAAAATTGTGATGGATGCGCTGTATAAAGGTCCGCCACCAAGAAATGGAGGAGGTCCAAGAAATCAAAATCAGGGCCCAGCACCTAGAAATTAAAAAGCTTGTGAAGTAAAAAAAGAATATACTTTAAAACTCTCTTCACAATAAACCTATTTATTTCTTAAAGACTAATTTAGAGGACCTGCCTTTCTTGAAAATTTTATTACTAGCGTGCTTGCCTTTTCGCAATTTTTTTTGTTCTTCAAAGGGTAATTGAATCATCTCATAACATTCTTTGCTACAGGTATATTCCAATTTTTCGGAACAAACTTCACATTGAATAAAGAGTAAATGACATCCTTCATTGGCGCAATTTATATGCGTGTCGCAAGCTTCACCACATTGGTGACAATTGGATATCACATCATCACTAATGCGTTCGCTACGCCTTTGATCAAAAACAAAATTTTTACCTAAAAATTTATTTTCTAATCCTTGATTATTTACCTGACGGGTATATTCAATAATACCGCCTTCTAATTGAAATACATTTTTAAACCCTTTGTGTTTATAGTAGGCACTCGCTTTTTCACAACGTATTCCTCCTGTACAATACATCACCAGTTTCTTGTCTTCTTTATGATCCTTTAAATCTTCTTCAATAGTATCCAAAGAGCCTCTAAACGTATCTACATCAGGTGTAATGGCATTTTTAAAGTGCCCAATTTCACTCTCATAGTGATTACGCATATCGACCAAGACCGTATCTGGGTCTTCTATCAAATTGTTAAATGTTGAAGCATCTACATGAACACCTATATTTCTAACATCAAAGGTGGCGTCATTTAATCCATCAGATACAATCTTGTCACGAACTTTTATTTTTAGTTTTAAAAATGATTTTAAGTTCTGCTCTAGCGCAATATTCAAACGGCAATTTTCTAAGAAATAGATGCTATCCAAAAATTCTTTAAATTCTTTAAATTTTTTGGCAGGTAAAGACAGTTGCGCATTGATTCCTTCATTTGCTACATAAATACGGCCCAAGACCTGAAGGCTGTCCCATGCTACAAATAAATAATTTCTAAAAAGTTCTGGATTGCCAATTTTGGCATATTGATAAAAAGAAAGCGTCAAGCGGTCTTCTCCCGCTTCTTCCAATAAGGTTGCTCTCTCTTTCGCGCTTAGGGTATTGTACAGTTGCATGCTATACTAATTATAAGGTTAAAAAAGAATAATTAAAAAAAGTAAAAGTAGTAGATTTTTTATAATTACTAGCTTTAATACATAAATGTCTAGAAGAACGGAAAAGAAGTATTGCTAAAAAAAGCTAATTTCTAGCTTTTTGATGCAGTTTTAATTGAATCCGTTTTCTGGCTACATCAATTTCTAAAACCTTCACAATAATTTGTTGATGTAAGTGAACATGTTCACTTACATCTTTAACAAAAGCATCTGCCAAATTTGAAACATGGATAAGGCCACTTTCTTTAATTCCGATATCTACAAAACAACCGAAATTAGTAATGTTATTAACGATTCCAGGTAATAATTGACCTTCTTTTACATCATTAATGCTTCTAATTTTTTGATTGAATGTAAATACTTTTGCTTCCGATCGAATGTCCAATCCGGGTTTTTCCAATTCCTTTATAATGTCTTGCAACGTAGGCAATCCAATTTTGTCTGAAATATATTTTTCCAATGCTATTTTCTGAAGGACTTCCTTATTTCCTATTAATTCTGAAATGGTTTTCCGTTCATCTTTTGCCATTTTTGAAACGATCGCATAACTTTCAGGATGTACTGAAGAGTCATCTAATGGGTTTTTTGCATTTTTTATGCGAAGGAAACCTGCACCTTGTTCATAAGCTTTAGCTCCTAATCGAGGTACTTTTTTTATCTCAATTCTAGAATAAAAAACACCCTGTTCCTCTCTAAAATTAACAATGCTTTCTGCTAATTTTGGACCAATTCCGGATACATAACTCAATAAAGATTTACTCGCCGTATTAATATTTACTCCAACTGCATTTACACAATTAGAAACCACTCGATCTAAGGAATTGTTTAATTTCGCCTGGTCTACATCGTGCTGGTATTGACCAACTCCAATAGATTTGGCATCAATTTTTACTAATTCAGCTAAGGGATCTGCCAAACGGCGCCCAATAGAAATTGCACCTCGAACAGTAACATCGTAATTAGGAAACTCTTCTCTTGCAATTTTAGATGCCGAATAAATAGAAGCACCAGCCTCACTCACTACAAAAACCTGAATGTCGTTTTTAAAATGAATTTTTCTAACCAACTGTTCGGTTTCTCTAGATGCGGTTCCATTACCAATAGCAATGGCTTCAATTTTATGGGCATCCACCAAAGAGCTAATTTTTTTAATAGCTCCAATCTGATCATTTTTGGGTGCATGAGGATATATCGTCTCGTTGTATTTAAAAGCTCCTTGTGCATCCAAACAAACAACTTTACAACCTGATCTAAAGCCGGGATCTATCGCTAAAATTCTTTTTTCACCCAATGGAGAACCTAATAATAACTGTTTTAAGTTTTTTGCAAATACTTGAATGGCAACTTCATCTGCTTTTTCTTTTGCAATTCCTAAAATTTCATTGGAAAGAGAAGGAAATAATAGACGTTTGTAAGCATCTTTTATGGCTAATTGTATTTGAACAGAGCACTCATTTTGAGAGCTAATAATTCGCTCTTCAATTTTAAAAAGTGCTTTTTCATTATCAATTTCAATTTTAACACGAATAATACCTTCTTCTTGCGCTCTTAAAATCGCTAATAAGCGATGTGAAGGACAAGACTGTAAAGACTCATTCCAATTAAAATAGTCTCTAAATTTCTGAGCCTTTTCATCCTTTTCCTTTGTCTTTACTACCTTGGTATTAATAAGAGCAAAGCGTTCCAATTGATACCGAATCTTGTTTCGAATATCGCTGCGTTCATTGATCCATTCTGCAATAATAAAACGTGCTCCCTCTAAAGCATCGGCTATATTTAAAACAGTTTTAGAGGTGTATTTTTTTGCTATCGAATCAATATCATGAGCATTCTGACTCATAATAATTTTAGCTAAAGGTTCTAAACCATTTAATCGGGCAGTTTCAGCTTTTGTTTTTCGTTTCTTTTTAAAGGGGAGGTATAAGTCTTCAAGTTGAATCAAATTATCGCTGCGATTAATTTTTTCTTGAAGCTCTTTGCTAAGTACTTCTTGTTCTTGAAGTGCTTTTATGATGGCTTTTTTTCTTTTTTCTAGAGCTTCAAATTCTTCTTTGTACTTTACAATAAGTTCTATTTGAACTTCATCTAAATCCCCAGTTCGCTCTTTCCGATACCTAGCGATAAACGGAATGGTACAATCATCATTTAATAATTGGATTGTATTTTTTACACCACTTTCTTGGATTTGTGTTTTTGTTTGTACAAACTTTAATAAAGCGACCATTAACTAATCGTCGCCCCATTGATTGGGTCTTCTTTATCAGGATTTAGAAATACCAGTTTACCATCTGGAGTTTCTGTCATTAAAATCATTCCTTGACTTTCTACTCCTCGCAATGCTCTTGGTGCTAAGTTTACCAATACGGTTACTTTTTTTCCTATCACTTCCTCAGGAGTAAAACTTTCTGCGATGCCAGAAACAATGGTACGAACATCAATACCCGTATCTACTTTTAAGAGGAGTAGTTTTTTGGTCTTTGCCATTTTTTCGGCTTCTAAAATCGTTCCAACTCGCATATCTAATTTGGTAAAATCGTCAAATTGAATGGTATCTTTTTGAGGTATTGGACTTGCATTCATGACTTTATTTTCTTTTTTAGTAGCTTCTAATTTATCTAATTGTTGCTGTACTTGTTCGTCTTCAATTTTACTGAAAAGCAATTCGCCTTTCCCTATTTGATGATTGGCAGGGATTAAAACTTCTTTAGTCGAAACCTCTCCCCATGTCGTTTTAAGTTCATTTAGAAAAAGCATATCTTTTAATTTACTAGCGGTAAATGGTAAAAAAGGTTCGCATAAAACCGCTAAAGCTGAAGCAATCTGTAGAGAAACAAACATAATAGTTTTGGTTCTTTCTGCATCTGTTTTAATTTTTTTCCAAGGCTCTTCGTCTGCTAAATATTTATTTCCCAAACGTGCCACATTCATAAATTCTGCTTGGGCTTCTCTAAATCGATATCGCTCAATAGAATTTTCAATTACCTTAGGGTATGCTTTTAGTTCGGTTAAGTTTGCGATATCTACTTCAGTAAATGAAGCTGGATCTGGAACAATTCCATCGTAATATTTATTGGTTAATACCACCACGCGATTGATAAAGTTTCCGAAGATGGCAACTAATTCATTATTATTTCTAGCTTGAAAATCTGACCATGTAAAATCGTTGTCTTTTGTTTCAGGTGCATTTGCTGTTAATGCGTAACGCAATACATCTTGCTGATTAGGAAAATCGACTAAGTATTCATGCAACCATACTGCCCAGTTTTTACTGGTAGAAATTTTATTTCCTTCCAAATTTAAAAACTCATTGGCCGGCACATTGTTAGGTACAATATAACTTCCCTCTGCCTTTAGCATACTCGGAAAAATAATACAGTGAAATACAATATTATCTTTTCCTATAAAATGAAGCAGTTTAGTGTTCTCGTCTTTCCAATAAGGCTCCCAATCTTTTCCTTCTTTTTCTGCCCATTCCTTCGTAGCAGAAATATAACCAATGGGAGCATCAAACCAAACATACAATACTTTTTCATCAGCACCTTCAATAGGTACAGGAATCCCCCAGTCTAAATCTCTAGTTACGGCTCTAGGTCGCAATCCATCATCTATCCAAGATTTGCATTGCCCATAAACGTTGGTTTTCCAATCTTTTTTATGCCCTTTGACAATCCAATCTTTTAACCATGGCTCGTATTGATCTAAAGGCAAAAACCAGTGTTTTGTTTCTTTTAAAGAAGGTGTATTTCCAGTAATTGAAGATTTAGGGTTGATTAAATCGGTAGCATTGTGAGAGGTTCCACAACTTTCACATTGATCTCCATAACTTTCCTCAAAACCACATTTAGGGCAGGTACCTACAATAAAACGATCCGCTAAAAACTGATTTGCTTCTTGATCATAGAATTGTTCTGTAGTTTGTTCTATAAACTTACCGTCTTCGTATAATTTCTTAAAGAATTCGGAAGCCGTATCGTGGTGAATTTTTGCTGTAGTACGAGAGTAGTTATCGAAGGTAATTCCAAAATCTTGAAACGATTGTTTTATAATGGCATGATATTTATCCACCACTTGCTGAGGTGTGATTCCTTCTTTTTTAGCTTTTATAGTAATAGGGACACCATGTTCATCACTTCCACAAACAAAAGCAACATCGTTGCCTTGCATTCTTTGAAAACGTGAATAAATATCTGCAGGAACATATACGCCTGCTAAATGTCCAATATGTACAGGACCATTGGTATAAGGCAGAGCTGCCGTTATGGTAAACCTTTTTGGTGAATTTTGCATACTCAAATTTGAACAGCAAAAATACGGATTTTATTTATGGTTGCACTCGGTGAGTTCTCAAAAGAATTTGCTTGCAGTTAATCTTTTATCACCTTCTTTGTTAGACTACCATTATCTATTTTAATCTTAACAAATAACAGTCCACTTGATAGGTTGCAAATATCTAGTTGATTTGAAGGATTATTTTGTTCTAAAACTAATCTAAAATAGTAGGACCACTTACCAAATAAAAATTCCATATATTAATTTAACTAAAACAAATATAAAAAAGATTAATTTTTTATTACTTTGAGCTTGTAAACTGTATCCATGATTCGTCCAAATTATTTAAAAAAAGAAGATACTATTGCCATAGTATCTACTGCCAGAAAAGTTTCTAAAGAAGAATTAGCACCTGCCATAGCGCTAGTAAAAAGCTGGGGTTTGAAAGTGGTTTTAGGAACATCAATTGAAGCTGAAAAGTATCAGTTTTCAGGAGATGATGACCTTCGAACTTCTGATTTTCAAAGCATGTTAGAGGATCCTAATATTAATGCCATTTGGTGTGCTCGGGGTGGTTATGGTACCGTAAGAATTATTGATTATCTAGATTATACAAAATTTATAGATCACCCAAAATGGATTATTGGTTATAGCGATGTCACGGTATTGCATTCTCATATCCATCAATTTGGGATTGAAACCCTTCATGCTCAAATGCCTGTTTCCATAGAAACCAAGTCTGCTGCAACCGTCAATTCTATTAAAAAAACACTATTTGGGGAAGATTATTCAATTGAAATATTGCCGGACGATAACAACATTCAAGGAATTGCATCTGGGCAATTAATAGGAGGGAATTTGTCTATATTATATTCTCTTTGCGGGAGTCCTTCTGCAATTAATACCCAAGGAAAAATTCTGTTTATTGAAGATTTAGATGAATACTTATATCATATCGATCGGATGCTTCAAAATTTATTAAGGAATGGTTATTTTGAAGGTTTAGAAGGATTAATCGTTGGAGGAATGACTCAAATGCATGACAATGACATTCCCTTTGGAAAAAATGCCGCAGAAATGATTTTGGATATTTGTTCTGAATATGATTTCCCTATTGCCTTTAATTTTCCTGCAGGTCATTTGGAGGACAATCAAGCGTTAATTTTAGGAAGAAAAACAGATTTAATGGTTCACAAAAATGGCGTAATCTTATCTTTTAAAAAATAAATATGGCTTATCACAACGAACTAGGGAAAATAGGGGAAAAATTAGCAGCC
>CAJXVL010000069.1 GCA_913061205.1 uncultured Flavobacteriaceae bacterium
ATCAATTAGGTAGAGTTGTTGTTAGTATGCAAATGAATGCAAGAGGAGCAAGAGTATGGGAACAAATGACGGGAGATGCTTTTAATAATCAAACGCAAATTGCAATTGTATTAGATGATATTGTTTATTCTGCACCAGGTGTTACAAGCGGACCAATTGCAGGGGGTAGAAGTCAGATATCTGGAGATTTTAACATTACCGAAGGACAAGATTTAGCCAATGTTTTAAGAGCTGGTAAATTGCCTGCTTCCGCAGAGATTATTCAAGGTGAGATAGTTGGGCCAACTTTGGGTCAAGAAGCGATTGATAGTGGAATATTTTCATTTTTGTTAGCCCTTGCCTTTGTGTTAGTTTGGATGATTTTTTATTATGGTAAAGCAGGTGCTTTTGCAGATGTTGCTTTAGTAGTTAACATCATATTTATCTTTGGAATACTAGCTGGATTGGGAGCGGTATTAACACTTCCTGGAATTGCGGGTATTATTCTAACGATCGGTATGTCGGTAGATGCAAACGTGCTTATTTTTGAACGTATTAAAGAAGAACTTGCAAAAGGTAAAGCTCAAAAAGACGCCATTAATGATGGTTTTAATAATGCATTGTCATCAATTTTAGATGCGAACATTACAACGGGTTTAACTGGTTTTATATTATTAATGTTTGGAACAGGGCCCATTCAAGGTTTTGCCACTACTTTATTAATAGGTATTGCAACATCACTATTTACTGCAATTTTTATTACAAGATTATTTATTGATAGTTATACAAGAAATGGGAAGCCATTACCTTGTTCAACCTCGTTAACTAAAAACATACTAACAAAAAACAATTTTGATTTTTTAAAAAGAAGAAAAGTTTCTTATGTAATTTCAGGTTTATTAATTGCTGTTAGTTTAGGTTCCTTATTAACAGTAGGTCTAAATCAAGGTGTTGATTTTGTAGGAGGAAGAACCTATACAGTTCGTTTTGATAAGGACGTAAATTCAACACAAGTTGAAGCGGATTTAATTGAAGTATTTGGTTCTGCAGAGGCAAAAACATATGGTGGAAGTAATCAGCTAAAGATTACGACTAAATATAAAGTAGATGAAGCAGGATCTGAAGTAGATGAAGAAATTGAACAAATGCTGTTTGAAGGTTTAAGACCTAATCTTCCAGATGGGTTTACCTACGATCAATATGTTGGTGATGCTGATAATAAACTTGCTGGTAGAATGGAATCTTACAAAGTGAGTCCAACTATTGCGGATGATATTAAAAAAGCATCTTTCTGGGTAGTATTAGGATCTTTAGTAGTAGTATTCCTTTACATATTATTGCGTTTTAGAAGATGGCAATTTAGTTTAGGTGCAGTAGTAGCGGTTTTCCATGATGTATTAATCGTATTGGGAATCTTTTCATTAACCTATAGGTTTATGCCTTTTAATATGGAGATTGGACAGTCGTTTATCGCTGCGATACTTACTGTAATTGGTTATTCATTGAATGATACCGTGGTAGTATTCGATAGAATTCGAGAATATTTTAATGATCATCCATCTTGGAAAATGTCTAAAGTAATTGATAGTGCCTTAAATAGTACCTTAAGTCGTACCTTAAATACTTCATTAACTACCTTAATAGTTTTAACTTCTATTTTTATATTTGGTGCAGAATCTATTAGAGGATTGATCTTTGCATTAATTGTCGGAGTATTAGTAGGTACCTATTCATCTTTATTTATTGCAACTCCTGTATTCTTTGATTCAGTTAAGAAAAAAGGAATTGATTTGTCAGATAAAAAAGAAGAAGAAGAAAACGTTTAATTAAATCTATTGTAAAATAAAAAAAACCACTTTCATTGAAAGTGGTTTTTTTTTTCTTAATTTGAGTCCCTCATAAAGATATAAATGATAATTTATTATTTTACGATTAAATCCAAAAATTATTAAAATGCCCTATCATATTGTTAGTTTTTTAAAAAAAAGAATAACTCATTTAAGTTTTATCATTATTAGTTTATTATTATTTATTTCTTGTTCAGAAAATAGAGAAACTAAAAATGATTTTGAAGGCCCTCTATTTACCTTATTAAATCCAGATATAACAGGAGTGAATTTTATCAATAAACTTCCAGAGTCTGCTTCAATGAATATAATTGTTTATCCATCTTTTTATTCTGGTGCAGGGGTTTCTGTAGGAGATATTAATAACGATAGTTTACCTGATATTTTTTTTACAGCAAACTTTGGAAATAATAGGCTGTATTTAAACAAAGGAAATCTTCAATTTGAAGAAATTAGTGTTAGTTCAGGTGTGATAGGTTCCTGGGGTTGGTCTACAGGGACTTCTATGGTCGATATTAATAATGATGGTTTTTTAGATATTTATATTTGTAGATCCGGGGATGTTGAAGAAGAAAAAAGAAAAAATGAGCTATTTATAAATAACGGAGATTTAACCTTTACCGAACAATCAGCGAAATACGGATTGGATTATGCTGGATATTCTACACAATCTGTTTTTATAGATTATGATAAAGATGGAGATCTTGACATGTATCTACTAAATGCTCCCATCAACACATTGCCTTTAATAGATAGTGGAATGAATCATATGGAAAGGGACGAGCTTTCAAGTGATATACTTTTCCAAAATGACAATGGTTTTTTTAAAGATGTAAGTAAAAAAGTAGGATTAGTTGGCAATGGTATCGGTTATGGTTTAAGTGCATCCGTTGGTGATATAAATAATGATGGTTGGCCCGATATTTATGTTTGTAATGATTATATAGAACACGACTACCTATATGTAAATAATCAAAATGGTACTTTTTCTGAAATGTTAAAGGAAAGTATAAAACATATTTCTAATTTTTCTATGGGATCTGATATCGCTGATTTTGACAATGATGGTTGGTTGGATATTGTAACAGTCGATATGGTTGCTGAGGATAATTACCGTATAAAAACTAATATGTCTGGAATGAATCCTAAAAGATTCAAGAATGCAATTGATAGTGGATTTCATTATCAATACATGATGAATACGTTACAAAAAAATAATGGAAACAGTACGTTTAGTGAAGTCTCACAATTAGCTGATATTTCAAGTACTGATTGGAGTTGGGCGCCATTATGGGCAGATTTCGATAATGATGGATATAAAGATTTGTTAATAACCAATGGTTTAAGAAAAGATATTAGAAATAACGATTATGTTAAAATAAAAAAAAAGTTACTTAATAAAATGAATAAGGATACGGGAGGGAACGACCTAGAGTATATAAAAGAAGCCCTAGACCAAACACCTGTAAATCCGATAAAAAATTATATTTATAAAAATGAAGGTAATATTTCTTTTACTAGTATTAGAGAGAAATGGGGGCTTAACGAAGTTTCGTTTTCAAACGGTGCTGCGTATGCAGATTTAGATAATGATGGAGATTTAGACATTGTAATTTCAAACATAGACTCAAAAGCTTTTGTTTATGAAAATAACAGTGAGAAAATGAAAGATGGTAATTTTTTAAAAGTAAAACTAAGTGGAAAGGGAAAAAATAAATCTGGTTTAGGGGCAAGAGTGACTATAAAAATAAATGATCAATTTCAAATTAAAGAACACTATTTAAGTAGGGGTTATCTTTCTTCAGTTGAAGATAATTTACATTTTGGAATAGGCAATCAAAAAAAAATAGATAGTGTTTGGATTGAATGGCCAGATGGTAATAAGCAAACTTATGCAAATATTAAAGCAAACAATACCTTAAATGTATCCTATGAAAAAACAGATGAAAAGGATTTGCCTAGTTTGTATAAAGTTGTTGAAAAAGAATTGTTTAGCGAAGTAACCAACCAAATAGATATTAACTATAAACATAGGGAAAACGATTTTAATGATTTTGAAAAGGAGTCGCTATTACCTCATAAAATGTCAATTTTAGGACCTGGAATGTCAGTCATGGATATAAATTCGGATGGTTTAGACGATTTTTATATTGGTGGAGCTAAAGGTTATAGTGCTAAGATGTATGTTCAAGGTTTAAACGGAACTTTTAGGGAAACAAATCAAGAATTATGGGATTTAGATAAGAATAGTGAAGATATGTCTTCCTTGTTTTTTGATGCAGATGCAGATGGTGACCAAGATCTCTATGTCATTAGTGGTGGTTATGATTTTAAAGTAAATTCAAGCTTATTGCAAGATAGATTGTATCTAAACAATGGTAAAGGCATTTATACTAAATCTTTAAATGCATTACCGGAGATGTATACAAGTGGTGCTGCTGTGTCAACTGCAGATTTTGACAATGATGGAGATCTAGACTTGTTTGTTGGAGGTAGGGTAGTACCTGGAAATTATCCTAAAGCACCTAGAAGTTATTTATTAAAAAACACGGATGGAAAATTTGAAGATATAACTGAATTAGTAGCGCCAGATTTAATGCACCCAGGTTTGGTTACAAGTAGTTTATGGACAGATTTTAATGGAGATGGAAAAAAAGATTTAATTATTACTGGTGAGTGGATGCCAATTTTAGTTTTTGAAAATCAAGATTTTCATTTTAATAATGTTTCTCAGACTCTAGGGTTAGTAGATACAGAAGGTTGGTGGAATAGTATTGCTGAAGGTGATTTTGATAATGATGGAGATATCGACTTTATAGCTGGAAATTTGGGCTTAAATTATAAATATAAAGCAAGTCCTGAAACTAAATTTAATTTGTACTTTGATGATTTCGATGATAATAGTACTGGCGATATTGTATTAACTTTTAATGAAAACGGTAAAGAATATCCTTTAAGAGGCAGGGAATGTTCCTCTGAACAAATGCCTTTTATAAAAGAAAAATTTGGGACCTATGATGAATTCGCCAAAGCTAATATGGAAGATGTGTTTGGGGAAGAAAAATTAAAAAAAGCATTAAACCTCAAGGCCTCAACTTTTGCGACATCTTTTATAGAAAATAATCCAGATAAGCCCTGGCAAGTAAGAAAACTGCCTAATGCAGTTCAGTTTTCTTCTACCAATGGAATCGTTGTAGATGATTTTAATAATGATAACAATCTAGATATTGCATTATCGGGAAATATGTTTGGTTCAGAAGTGGAAACTCCTCGTAATGATTCTGGCAACGGTAATTTACTACTTGGAGATGGATTGGGTAATTTTACTACTTTAACAATTAATGAATCTGGTTTTTATGCGCCTGGAGACGTTAAGGGTATGAATAAAATAGTTATTGATGGTGTTTTGCATCTAGCTGTTATTAACAATAATGATATTATTCAGTTTTTTAAGTTTAATTAATTCTTTTATTTTTATTCTAATTTTCTTTTTTTTCGATAAATATCGAAATTTCAATAAATAACTTGTTTAAAATTAGTAATATTTTTAATTTTAATAAATTAATTTTTACTATGTTTGTAACTATTATTTACCTTAAATATTAACTTAAAATAAATTACATGAAAAAAATTACATTTATTCTTATGGCGTTTTTGGCTTCAACAGCCTTTTGGCAGGTCCAAGCGCAAGGAGAAATTCTTCAAGCTGACGGTGTTTTTAGCGCCTGTACAGACTTTCAAGATGGTGACATCTACGCAGATACCGGTGGTATAGCTGCTAATTATTCAACCAATGAAAATCTAGTTATGGAGTTAGTTGCTCCAGCTGGAGAGACATTAACTGTTGAATTCACAACTTTCAATACGGAATCGAATTGGGACGATTTAACAGTAACAGGAGATACACAAGGATTTGATGGTACGTACGATGGTACTGCTATTCCACCAACAATGATTTCAGCTGTTGGAGCAGGATTAACTTTTGCTTGGTTCTCAGATTCTTCTGCAACAAGACCAGGATGGACAGCTAATTTAGGTATTAGTAATTGCCCACCACCACCACCAGTGGATGCTCGTGAGTATTGTTCAGAAAATATGCCTTTACAATTTTCACCACCAGCATTTGCTTCTGTAGGAACTGTTGTTACTGACAGTGGTAATTCAGGAGATACAGGTGTTATTGGTACTGGATTAGGCCAATGGCAAATTACTAGTATAGAATTTACTGTACAAGGTGATACTGCTGATCAATATTCATTTAATTTTCAAGCACCAAACGGTGCGCCAGCATGGTTACTTGGAGCAAACGCTGGAGGAACAGATGGTTTAGATGTTGCTACACTTTTAACATTTACAGATTCGTCTACAAACAATTATTCTGATTGGGATGGTACTACTACTCCTGAAGATTTCATGTCAGAGCAAGGAGCAATGAATGTTGCTTTGGAAGGTTTAGATATAAACGGTGATTGGTTTCTTATCGTTAACGGTACCGGAGCTGCAGGAATCGTAAGTACTTTTTGTGTAAATTTAGAAATGCAAAACGGGACACCACCAATAATTACATGTATACCAGATTTCGTAGCATCTAACGATGAAGCTGAATGTGGTGCTGTTGTAAATTACACTCCGGCTACCGCGGTAGATGGAGATACTGGCGAAACATTAGATGTTGTACTTACAGATGGTATAGCAACAGGAAATTTTTTCCCAGTTGGAGATAACGAAGTAACTTTTACAGCTACAAACCAATTTGGAAGTTCTTCTTCTTGTTCTATTGTTATTTCAGTAGAAGATAATGAAGCGGCAACGGCAGTATGTGCTGACTTTACTGTTTCTTTAGATGAATCAGGATTTGCTTCTATTGAGGCTTCTGATATAGATGGAGGTTCTTTTGATAATTGTGCAATAGCTTCTATGCAAGCAATTCCAAATATTTTTGATTGTTCAAATGTAGGCGCAAACACAGTTACTTTAGAAGTTACTGATGAGGCTGGAAATATTTCATTTTGTGATGCTACAGTAACTGTAGTAGATGATATAGCACCAGTTGTTACTTGTGCTGGAGCGCCAGGATTTACTTCATTCGATGAAAGCTTTGCTGGTAGTACTCAACCTGCAGGTTGGGAACAAATTTTAGTAGAAGGAGTTGGCACATGGACATTTGGTTCTGGAGCATATTCTCCTCTTAGACCAGAATTTCCAACCAATGCAGCTGTCTTTGATGACGATGCAGCTGGACCAGGCCAAACAAACTTTGCTATCTTAGTATCTCCTGTATATGATATGCCAGCAGATGCCTTAACAATTACTGCATCTTTTAATTATGCCTTACAAACAGTAGGAGCAGGAGAAGCACTTGGTTTTTGGGTTGTCGATGAAAATGGAGACTTAATACCAATAAATATTTATGACCTTGATACTGAAGTAGTACCAAGTGGAGATATTGATCTTCTTGGATTTGCTGGACAACCAGTTAATGTAGCATTTAGTTATGATGATGCTGGATCCTGGGGATGGGGAACAGGAGTTAACGATTTAGTTATCTCTGTTGAAACTCCACAACAACCACCAACTGAAATTACATTAGGTGAAGATGGAACGGTAACTATTCCTGCTAGCAGTCTTATAGATAATGCTACTGATGCTTGTGGTGTAGTTGTAACTTCAGGATCTAGTTCAGTATGTGATATAAGTGTTGCATCAAATGGTTTCGAAAATGGATTATTTAACAATGGAGCACCATTCTGGGTAGCTAATCAAGTTGTATTAGATGGTTCTTTTACTGTAACTGCTTTTGAATTAAATCTTTTCCACGATCCAGGAGCTACTATCGACAATGTATTAGTTGTGTATTACGCAGATGAAGGTGGACAACCAGGTGAAATATTATTTTCTGAGGATTTAGTACCAGTTTCACAAAATGTGGTTGGAGCTAACTTTGGCTTTGATGTTAGTACGGTAGGTTTAGTACCTACTATAGGAGAAGTAGCTGCAGGTACATATTGGGTTGGAACACTAGGAACTTCTTCTACAGGAGGGGTAACTGCTTGGGAAGTTTCAACTGTAGCTGATGGCGAAAACGCTCTTAATACAGAAGATGGAATTGCTTGGGGTGCGCCTGGAGCAGGTGTAGCTGTTTATAGCTTATTTGGAATATGTGGAACTGATGATCCAGCAAACTTTACTTTTGATTGTTCTAATTTAGGTGAATCTGAAGTAACAGTATATGTAACAGATCCTTCAGGTAATACAACTAGTTGTACTGCAGTAGTTGAAGTTTTTGACGTAACTGCACCTGTATTAGTTTGTGGTCCTGGAGACGGAGCAACAACTGTATCAGAAAATTTTGATTCATTACCAACAGGATGGTCTTTAGAGACTGAAATAGGAGCTTGGGAATGGACATTTGGAGCACCTGGTGCTGGAGCAGCTGGTGGAACTATACCATTTGATTCCAATGCAGCTGTCTTTGATGACGATGCAGCTGGACCAGGTGAGACAAATAGAGCATCTTTATTATCACCAGTATGGAATATGGAAGGTGTTGATTATGTAATTATGAACTATGACTATACTTTTAATGAGTTAGGAGCTGGTGAAACACTTAAGGTAGATGTTTATGATGGTACAACCTGGGTTCCTGTTCTAACTTATGATGTAGATCAGTTAGAACCATTAAATTCTGGAGTTATAGATGGTACTCCTTTAGCAAATGCTAATTTCCAAGTACGTTTCACATATGATGATGCTGGAACTTGGGGATGGAATGCTGGAATCGATAATTTCGTGATTAATTTCGCTATCGCACCAACAACTTCTGAGGTTATCATAACTTTAGATGAAAATGGAGAAGCTATGGTAGATCCGTATGCTTTCTTAAGCGAAAGTTTTGACGCTTGTGGTATCGATGTGATAGTTGCAGATCGTGAAATGTTTACTTGTGATGACATAGGACTTCCTATTGTAGTAACGGTATTCGCATCGGATGCTAGTGGTAATACTAGTAGCTGTTCAATTGAAGTTCAAGTTGTTGATACAATGGGACCAGAATTTACGTGTCCAGATGATCAATCTGTAATGGTAGATCCTGATGGAACTCATACTGTAGGTGATTACTTCGACGGTATGGAGGTTACAGATAATTGTGCTGATGAAATTGTTTTAATTCAAGATCCAGCGCAAGGAACAGTATTAGGAGTAGGAGTTTGGGATATAACATTAACTGCTACCGATGATTATGGTAACAGTACTACTTGTACTTTTGAATTAGACCTTACATTACTTGGAACTGATGATAACGAATTAAACAACGCTATCTCTTTATATCCAAACCCAGCTAATGAGCAAGTAACTATCTCTAACAGCTCTAATATTGCATTAGAAACTGCTATGATTTATGACCTTAACGGAAAATTAGTATCACAAATCAATTTGCAAAACATGCAAACTGAGAAAATGATCGATGTTTCTGCTTATGCAACTGGTGTATATATGGTATATATTACAGGAGAACAATCAAGTGTTGTAAAACGTTTGATCAAAGAGTAAGCGGTTAGCAAACTCTATTAAATATAAAATCCCTTCCGTGAAAACGGAAGGGATTTTTTTGTCTTTAACTTTATGAAAAATGTTTTTTGTCAAGACAATTCAACTCATGCTTAAATAATAAAAGTACTCACCTACATTAAATTTTCTAAATTGTATTTTGATAGTTGAATAAAGAAAGATATTATTGTTGTTTATGAATAAAATTCTACATTCCTGGGTATAATTAATTTAGTTTAACATCCTGACTTAAATTAAGGACACAAAAAAACCCTGTTATAATATATAACAGGGTTTTTTAATTATCTTCTAATCTGAATACTTTAGCTATTCATTGAAATTAAAAACTCTTCGTTGTTTCTAGTATTTTTAATTCTGTCGTTGATGAACTCCATAGCTTCAACTGGATTCATGTCAGCAAGGTATTTACGTAATACCCACATGCGTTGAATTACATTTTCACCTAGTAATAAGTCGTCCCTACGAGTACTTGAAGAAGTAAGGTCAATTGCAGGGAAAATTCTACGATTAGATATTTTTCTATCCAATTGTAGTTCCATATTACCAGTTCCTTTAAATTCTTCGAAAATTACTTCATCCATTTTAGAACCAGTTTCTGTAAGAGCAGTCGCAATAATACTTAATGAACCACCGTCTTCAATATTTCGTGCAGCCCCAAAGAAACGTTTTGGTTTATGCAATGCATTCGCATCAACTCCACCACTAAGTATTTTTCCACTTGCAGGTTGAACAGTATTGTATGCTCTCGCTAAACGAGTGATTGAATCTAATAGAATTACTACATCATGACCACACTCTACCAATCGTTTTGCTTTTTCTAAAACAAGATTCGCTATTCTAACGTGTTCTGTTGCTTCTTTATCAAAAGTTGACGCAACTACTTCGCCACGAACATTACGTTGCATGTCTGTAACCTCTTCAGGTCGTTCGTCAATTAAAAGTATAATTTGATAAACTTCGGGATGATTTGCAGCTATGGCATTGGCAACATCCTTTAATAACATTGTTTTTCCTGTTTTTGGCTGAGAAACAATCATTCCACGTTGTCCTTTTCCAATAGGAGCAAACATATCTATTATACGAGTAGAAATACTAGATTGTCTGTCTGCTAAATTGAATTTTTCTTGCGGAAATAATGGTGTTAAATGCTCAAATGCAACTCGATCACGAACTACATCAGGACTTTGTCCATTAATTTTATTTACTTTAATAAGTGGAAAATATTTTTCGCCTTCTTTTGGAGGTCTTACCTGTCCTAAAACGGTATCTCCAGTTTTTAATCCAAATAAACGTATTTGAGATTGTGAAACATAAATATCATCAGGAGATGATAAATAATTATAATCACTAGAACGCAAGAAACCATAACCATCTTGCATAATGTCTAAAACACCTTCACTTTCTATAATACCATCAAATTCAAAGTCGGGTTGTCGGTATCGATTACGGGTGTCTTTATTGCCGTCCTTACCTCTGTGTTGATTAGGATTGTTATTTTCTCTTTTGTTATTCTGATTGTTATGTCTAGGTTTTTGCTCTGTTTTTTGACGTTTATCATCATCAGTAGTCTTATTTTGCTGATTTTGATTTGGTTTTTGAACTTGATTTTTTTGACGTTTATCATCATCACTAGTTTTATGCTGCTGTGGATGATTTTGTTTTTGAGCCTGATTTTTTTCGCGCTTATCGTCTTCAGTAGTTTTAGTCTGCTGTGGATGATTCTGTTTTTGAGGTTGATTTTTTTGATTGCGATTATCATCTCTAGGAGTGCGGGGTCGAATTACTCTTTTTGGAGCTGTTCTCGGTTTTTGCTCTCCTGTATTTACAGAAGCTTCCTTTTTTACTGGACTTTCTTGTTTTGGAGCAATAACCTCTTCTTTTATAACAGCTTTTACTGCGGAAGGGTTTGCGGCTTGGTGGTCTAATATTTTATACACCAAGTCTAATTTTTTTAAGCTACGGAATTTTGGTACTCCTGAAGCTTTAGCAATTTCCT